>NZ_JBEOWF010000036.1:0-30755 GCF_040295925.1 Streptomyces sp. NPDC002588 | reverse complement strand
CGTGACAACCGTGGTGGGTTCAACCGCGACAACCGTGAGAACCGTGACAGCCGTGACGGCGGCCGTTCCTTCGAGCGTCGTGACGACCGTGGTGGCCGTCCCTTCGAGCGTCGCGACGACCGCACCGGTCACCGCGGCAGCGACCGTCCCTTCAACCGTGACCGCCGCGACGACCGCCCGGGCTTCCGCTCCGGTGGCCACGACCGCCCCTACGGCCGTCGTGACGACCACCGCGGCACCGGCACCGGCACCGGCTCCTTCGGCCGTCGTGACGACAAGCCGCGCTGGAAGCGCAACGGCTGACCTGACCGTCAACCGACGACTGAACAACTGAACGACTGAGCGCCGTGACCCCATGCGTGGGTCACGGCGCTCAGTCGTTGCCGGCCCGAAAGCACCCTCGGGAAAACTGTGAAGTGACTGTAGGATCAGCCGACTTGTGAGACGGGTGTGAAAGGCCGGGGGGCCGCGGACGCCGGATCGGCGTCCCGCCCGTCTCCGTTCCCTGGGGAGGGACCCTCTTGGCCCGCATGGCCCGTCACGCCCACGCACGCCTGCGCCTCGTCGCCGCCTCCGCCGTCCTGGCTTCCGGCCTGAGCCCGCTGCTGCTGCCGTCGTCGTCCGCCGTCGCGGACACACCGCAGGAGACGGTGGTGCCGGCCACGCTGCGGGACCACGGACTCACGGCGGCGTTTGGGTCCTCGTCGACCGGCAACGGCCATGACGCCGCGGGCGCGCAAGGCGTCTTCCACACCATGGAGGGCCGCAGCGGTCTGCTGTGGACGCGTTACGCGGACGGCGAGTCGGTGAGCGTGCCGACGGCGCCCACGGGGACGGGCGCGATGACGACCGGCAGCGATGTGCTGGCGTACAAGTACGCCGACGGCCGGGTCGACTTCTGGGACGCCACCGACGGTACCCGCGGCCTGCGGATTCCGGACGGCCTCGGCTACCTCACGTCCTACGACGATCTGACGATCGCCTATCGGAATGTGGCAGGCGAGGACGGCACAGCCACCCGGGAAATGCACCTGCTGACGCCGGGGCCGGACGGCACCACCGGCGACCGGACCGTCACGGGCGGACCGGCCGGTCTCGTCCTCGCCGCGGCCGTCGGCGCGGACGCCGGGATCCTGTACTTCCGTGCCTCGGTGGCCGGGCAGCTGGGGCTGGCGGCCGTGGACCGCGCGACCGGTGAGGTACAGGGCTGGAGCGGCCCGCTCCCCGTGGCGTACTCCAGGGTGACCTTGGGCGGCGGCCACGTCGTCGTCTCCGCCGCCGCCAAGGCCACGGTCCTGGTGCTGCCGCGGGATCTGTCGGCGGCCCCCGTCGAACTCAGGCTGAAGGGCGTCAGCGACGGGCCGAACGCCACCTACAACCTGGCCGTCGTCGGTGACTGGCTGGTCAACGGGGTCTACTCGACGACCGCGCAGCCCCTCACCGGCGGTGATCCGGTGACCCTGCTGCGGTCCTCGGCGACCGGGACCGCGGTCGGTCCCGGCGGCACGGCCGTGAAGGTCGGCATCGGCACCGGCGAACGTGGCATCCAGCGCATCACGCCGGGCGCGGACGGCGGCCCGCCCGTCGTCACGCTGCTCAAGGCCCTGCCCAAGCCGGCACTGCCGATCCAGGGTCTGTCCCTGGAGCAGGGGCGGCTCGTCGTCATGGACTACCCCGAGAGCTACCTGCGTACCGACTCGGTACGGACCGTGGCCGCCTCCGGCTCCCCCCAGTTCGGCGAGCGCAGCGCGTTCACCACCGACGTCGTCACGCCCACCTGCGCCGCCACGGACGTCGCCTGCGGCCAGGTCCACGGCACGGCGGACGGCCGTATCGTCTGGCTCTCGCACGACGAGACCACCGACCGGATCAGTGTCCACGGCCCCGGTGACGAAGGCGTCTGGCAGCGCACCGGGCTTCCCCAGGGCGGACAGGTCACCGATGTGTCGGGCCAGTACCTGCTCTTCTCGGCGCCCGCCCAGCAGTTCGTCTTCCGGATCGGCGACGACGGACCTCCCGCTCTCACCCGCACCTCAGGCCCGGCCGCCCTCTTCGGCGATGTCCTGTGGACGGCCGGCACGGCCCCCGGCACGGTCACGGCGTACAGCCTGACCGCGAAGAAGACCGTCGAGACCGTCACCACCGACGCCGGCTGCGCCCCCACCGAACTGCAGGCCCTGGGCCGCTGGCTGTACTGGACGTGCGACGGCCGTGCGGGCGTCTACGACCGTACGGCGAAGAAGTCGGTGGAGGTCCCCGTCGGCGAGGCAAAGCTCGGGGACGGATTCGTCGTCACGCACGACAAGCAGGCCGGGAAACTGACCCTGACGACGTTCGCCGACGGCACGGCCGCGAGCCGGGTGATCGGAGACCTGCCCGACACCGGGGTCTCGCAGCGGGACGTGCGCTGGACGGTGGACGAGTCCGGCGCGAACGCCGCCTACGTCGACGACCAGGAGCGGGTTCACCTCGTGCCGTCCGGTGTGCCGCAGCAGCCGCTCAGCCCGCTGGCACCGCAGACGAAGGCCTCGCTCGTCCGGGCGCACGAGACCGACACCACGCCCGACACCCTGACCACACTGCTGCTGTCGAAGCCGTCCGCGAGCCGGCGGCTGACCGTGCGCAGCAAGGCGACGGGCAAGGTCGTGGACGTACGGGACGGCGGAGCCGCGCGCGGCTCGCTGACCGTCGGCTGGCACGGCACCGACGCCGGGGGGAAGTTCCTGCCGAACGGCTCGTACGACTGGACCCTGTCGGTCGCTTCAGCGGACGGCGGCGGGGCGCCGCTGGAGTCACACGGCACGGTCCGTCTGGCGGGCGCGGGCGTGGTGTTCCACGATCATGTGGGTGCGCTGAGCCTGCCGGACGGCACCGGCGACCTTCTCACCCTCGACTCCTCGGGCACGCTGACCTTCCAGCAGGGCACGGGCACGGGCACGTTCTCCGGGAAGGTGAGCGGCAGCGGCTGGGCGACGGGCGTCAAGGCCGTTCCGGTCGGCGACCTGAGCGGCGACCGGTGCAACGACATCATGGTGCGGCTGAGCAGCGGGGCCCTGCGCCTGTACAAGCCGGGCTGCGGCGCCACGCTCAAGCCGTCGACGTCGTACACCTCCCTCGGCACCAGCGGCTGGAACCAGTACGACGTCCTGACCGCGCCCGGCGACGTCACCAAGGACGGCCGCCCCGACCTGATCGCCCGCAACGCCTCCACCGGCGCCGTGTACCTCTACAAGGGCACGAGCACCGGCAAGCTGTCGGCCCGCGTGAAGCTGTACGCCGACTGGAAGACGTACAAGAAGGTCGTGGGCGCCGGGGACCTCAACGGCGACGGCATCGGCGACCTGGTGGCGCAGGACAAGTCGAACAACTTCTACCGGTACTACGGCAAGGGCAACGGCACCTTCTCGGCCCGGGTGAAGCTCTTCTCCGGCTGGGGGGCGTCGTACGACGCGGTGGTCGGCGTCGGGGACATCACGGGTGACGGGAAGGCCGACCTCGTCGCGCGGGACACCTCCGGCGTCCTGTACCGCCTGCCCGGCAACGGCACGGGGTCGTTCGGCACCCGGGTGAAGATCTCCTCCGGCTGGAAGGGCTACAAGGGGATCTTCTGAGCGCGAATTCCAGCCAAGTTGTGACGTGTGTCACGCCCCTGGCGCGGGCATTGCTGGGGGCATGACAGATGACCTCAAAGGGAGCGGGCACGCGGATCTCTCTGATGAAGAGCGGCTGGCCCAGCTCGGCTACACCCAGGTACTCGCTCGCCGCATGTCGGCGTTCTCCAACTACGCGGTGTCCTTCACGATCATCTCGGTCCTGTCCGGCTGCCTGACGCTCTACCTGTTCGGGATGAACACCGGCGGTCCCGCGGTGATCACCTGGGGCTGGGTGGCCGTCGGCCTGATGACCCTCTTCGTCGGCCTCTCCATGGCCGAGATCTGCTCGGCGTACCCGACCTCCGCGGGCCTGTACTTCTGGGCCCACCGCCTCGCGCCGCCCCGCTCGGCGGCCGCGTGGGCATGGTTCACGGGCTGGTTCAACGTGCTGGGCCAGGTGGCGGTGACCGCCGGCATCGACTTCGGCGCGGCGTCCTTCCTGGGCGCCTACCTGAACCTCCAGTTCGACTTCGAGGTGACGCCGGGCCGCACGGTCCTGCTGTTCGCCGCGATCCTGCTCCTGCACGGCCTGCTGAACACCTTCGGCGTCCGTATCGTCGCGCTGCTCAACAGCGTGAGCGTGTGGTGGCACGTGGTGGGCGTGGCGGTCATCGTCGGAGCGCTGGCCTTCGTCCCCGACCACCACCAGTCCGCGTCCTTCGTCTTCGGCGAGTTCGTCAACAACACCGGCTGGGGCAGCGGCGTCTACGTCGTCCTCCTCGGCCTCCTGATGGCCCAGTACACCTTCACGGGCTACGACGCCTCCGCCCATATGACGGAGGAGACGCACGACGCGGCCACGGCGGGACCGAGGGGCATCGTGCAGTCCATCTGGACGTCCTGGATCGCCGGCTTCGTGCTCCTGCTCGGCTTCACTTTCGCCATCCAGTCCTACAACGGTGCCCTGGAGTCCCCGACGGGTGCCCCGCCGGCCCAGATCCTGCTGGACGCGCTCGGCGCCACCGCGGGCAAACTTCTGCTCCTCGTGGTGATCGGCGCCCAGCTGTTCTGCGGGATGGCGTCGGTGACGGCCAACAGCCGCATGATCTACGCCTTCTCGCGGGACGGCGCGCTGCCGTACTCGCACCTCTGGCACACGGTCAGCCCGCGCACCCGCACCCCGGTCGCCGCGGTCTGGCTGGCGGCCGGCGGCGCGCTCCTGCTGGGGCTGCCGTACCTGATCAACGTCACGGCCTACGCGGCGGTGACGTCCATCGCGGTGATCGGTCTCTACATCGCCTACGTCATCCCGACGCTGCTGCGGCTCCGCAAGGGCGAGGACTTCCAGCGCGGACCGTGGCATCTGGGCCGCTGGTCGGGGCCGATCGGTGTGGTCTCGGTGGCGTGGGTCGCGTTGATCACGGTGCTGTTCATGCTGCCCCAGCTCTCCCCGGTCACCTGGGAGACGTTCAACTACGCCCCGGTCGCCGTCCTCGTCGTACTCGGCTTCGCGGGAGCGTGGTGGCAGGTCTCGGCCCGGGAGTGGTTCCTGAACCCGGCCCACGAACGGACGGTGGCCCGGGAGGCGGCCAGGGTGCGGGTGACCCTGAAGGTCGACGGAAGGGTGGACGATCTGTAGCCGGCATGCCCCGCGGGACGCCGTCCGCCGACCCGGCCGCCTTCCGTGGGCCGACCCGTCCGACGACCCTGACACGGCCGTGTCCCCGATACCCGATCGGAGACACGGCCGGGTCCGGCTATGCTCGGGGAGGCAACATCGCCTGGGCCGTTAGCTCAATTGGCAGAGCAGTGGACTTTTAATCCATTGGTTGTGGGTTCGAGTCCCACACGGCCTACAGATTCGCCCCCAGCTCGGAGACGGTCCGGGCTGGGGGCGCGTCCGTTTCGGGCCACCCCCATGAGCACGGACCGGCCGGATGCCGGCTGGAGGAGACGCGGATGACCGCCGGCATCGACACGCCCGACCCCCGCGGCCGCACCGGCCTCCACCTGCACGGCCGGGACCTCACCGGGAACCCACGCGTCCGCATCGTCGACGTCGAGGTCCTCGCCTGCGACTGGGCCGTGCTGCGCCGTACCACCTTCGACTACCGGCACAGCGACGGCCACGTCAGCCGCGAGCGGCGCGAGACCTACGACCGGGGCGACGGCGCGACGATCCTGCTCTACGACGCCGTACGGGAAACGGTCCTGCTGACCCGTCAGTTCCGGCTGCCCGCCTACGTCAACGGGCACCCCGACGGGATGCTGCTGGAGACCGCCGCGGGGCTGCTGGACGGCGACGACCCGCAGGAGGCGATCCGCCGCGAGGCCGTCGAGGAGACCGGGCGCGAGGTGTCCGCCGTCGAGCATGTGTTCGACGCATTCATGAGCCCCGGCTCGGTCACCGAGCGGCTCGGTTTCTTCGCCGCCCCCTACGACGGCTCCGCCCCCGGCGCGGCCACGGCGGGCGTGGCGGCCGAGGGCGAGGACATCACGGTCGTGGAACTGCCGTTCGCGGAGGCCCTGGGCATGATCCGCACGGGTGCGATCGCCGACGCGAAGACCATCATGCTGCTGCAGTGGGCCGCGCTGGACGGTCCGTTCAGCCGACGCTGAGATTCGTCAGGCTGGCCAGCGGCAGCGTGTGCTGGGTCTGCAGGACCTTCGCGCGCAGGTAGCGGACGTTGTGCGGGGTGGTGAACACGCCCGTCGGGACCCGGTCCTGGACGTCGATGCCCAGGCTCCGCAGCTGCTCCGCCTTGTCGGGGTTGTTGGACAGCAGGTCCAGGCCGGTGACGCCGAGCGCGCGCAGCATCTGGGCGGCGGCCGTGTAGTCGCGGCCGTCCTCGGGCAGGCCGAGCGCGGCGTTCGCCTCGTAGGTGTCCAGGCCCTGGTCCTGGAGGGCGTAGGCGTCGAGCTTGTTGTAGAGGCCGATGCCGCGGCCCTCCTGGCGCAGGTAGAGCAGGACGCCGCCGCGCTCGGCTATGCGTTCGACCGCCTCGCGCAGCTGGGGGCCGCAGTCGCAGCGCGCCGAGCCGAAGACGTCGCCCGTCAGGCACTCGGAGTGCAGCCGGACCAGCGGGACGGTGCCGGGGGCGGACTCGCCGAGGACGACGGCGACGTGTTCCTGTCCGTCGGCGAGGCCGTGGAAGGTGACCAGTTCGGCGTCGACGGAGTAGCCGTCGTGGAAGCGCAGCGGTACGCGGACGCGGGCGCGCTGGGTGGCGGCGGGGGTGTCGGGCATGCGGGTCTCCCGGTCCGGTGGACGGTGAAGCTTCGGAAAGAGCGCCGGACCTGCTTCAGATTTGAAACAGATCCAACGGGTCGAGACCCTACCCTTGCTTTAAATTTGAAGCAACTGGTTTGCGGTGCGGCTCATCAGCTCCCCGAGCAGGGTGACGACCGCCGCCGCCACGGCAGGCCCTCGGGCGAGGCCTCCTCGCCGTCGCCCGTGAAACCCAGGACGACCTGCGTGAAGATCTCCTCCAGCTGTCCCACCTGCTCGGGCGTGAGCCGGTCGAAGAGCGCGGCACGCACCGTCTCGACATGGCCGGGCGCCAGACCCTCCAGGGCCCCCATGCCCTCCTCCGTCAGGACCGCGATGCTGCCGCGCTTGTCCCAGCGGCACTCCTCCCGCCGCAGCAGCCCGTCCTTCTCGAGCCGGGTCACCGCGTATGTCAGCCTGCTGCGGGTGATCTTCAACTGCTCGGCGAGATCCGTCATCCGCAGCCGCTGTTCCGCCGCCTCGGAGAGATTGGCGAGGATGGAGTAGTAGAGATGGGGCATGCCGGCCTCCTGCTGGAGCTGCCGGTCGATCGCGTCCTCCAGGAGGAGGTACCCGGCGACGTACGCGCGCCAGGCGCGCTGCTCCTCGGGAGTGAGCCAGCGAGTCGTCATGCCTCCAGTGTAGGTTTGTTTCAAACTTGAACCAAGCCCGCCGTCGAACCGAGCCCGGGGAGCGCGTCGATGCCGTACCCGTACGTCCTGCTGTCCGCCGCCGTCTCCCTCGACGGCTGCCTGGACGACACCACCCCCGAACGCCTGCTCCTGTCCAGCCCCGCCGACTTCGACCGCGTCGACGAGGTGCGGGCCTCGGTCGACGCGATCCTCGTCGGCGCCGGCACCATCCGCGCCGACAACCCCCGCCTCCTCGTCAACTCCGCCGACCGCCGCGCCGCCCGGGTGGCGGCCGGGAAGCCGCCGTACCCCCTCAAGGTCACCGTCAGCGGCTCCGGCGACCTCGACCCGGCGGCGAACTTCTGGCACACCGGCGGCGACAAACTCGTCTGCACGACGGACAAGGGCGCCGAGCGGGCCCGCGCCCTCGGTATCGCGGCCGACGTCGTCCCGCTCGGCCCCGAACTGGACTGGCGCCGGCTCCTCACCCACCTCCACGACGAGCGCGGCGTACGCCGCCTCATGGTCGAGGGCGGCGGCACCATCCACACCCAGCTCCTCCAGCAGGGCCTCGCCGACGAGCTCCAGCTCGTCCTCGCCCCCCTCTTCGTCGGCGACCCGGACGCGCCCCGTCTCTTCGGACCCGGCGCCTACCAGGAAGGCCGGCTGCGCCTGACCGAGACCCGGCGGATCGAGGACGTCGTCCTCATGCGCTACGAGCCCACCGCGCCCGGCACCGGCCCGCTCCCCTCCGCCGCCGACCGCCGCTGGCTGGACCTCGCCTGCGCGCTCGCCGCCGAGTGCCCGCCCGCGCAGACCGCCTTCAGCGTCGGCGCGGTGATCGTCGCCGCCGACGGCACGGAACTGGCTCGCGGCCACTCCCGCGAGGCCGGCGACCCCGTCGTGCACGCCGAGGAGGCGGCCCTCGCGAAACTCGACCCCGCCGACCCCCGTCTGCCCGGCGCCACCGTCTACAGCAGTCTGGAGCCCTGCGCCCGCCGTTCCTCCCGCCCGGCCCCCTGCGCCCGCCTCATCCTCGACGCGGGAGTGCGCCGGGTGGTCACCGCCTGGCAGGAGCCGGACACCTTCGTGACGGCCGCCGACGGCAACGGCCTCCTCACGGCCGAGGGTGTCGACGTCGTCGTACTCCCGGAGTGCGCGGAGCGGGCGAAGGCGCCGAACGCGCACCTGCTCGGCCTGCTCGGATAACCGATGTGCTTTCGGTGCCGCCGATGGCGTACAGTGGAGTCATCGCCGCGGGGTGGAGCAGCTCGGTAGCTCGCTGGGCTCATAACCCAGAGGTCGCAGGTTCAAATCCTGTCCCCGCTACTGAAGACCGAGGGTCGGAATCCGAAAGGGTTCCGACCCTCGGTGTTTTCGGCTTCGGTGACTGTGCGTCGACTGTGACTTGGTGCCAACTCGCCCGTTTTCCACCGGTGATGGCCTGAAAGTCCAGGCCAAAAATGTTGTTGATCAAGCCGAAGAGCTTGGAAACCCGCCCCCAGGTCTATTAACGTTCGATAACGCAGCGCGGTCGTCCCAGCCGTCACAAGAGTCGGCTCCGTGCGCACGCGTCGAATCCCGCAAGGGAACCGGGGAACCACCACCTTGGGGTGAATCGCACAAAAGCCGCAGTGAACTCGCAGAGTCACGAACGGTTTACGCGCGTAGGAGACCTTCCTGCTCCGAACCCGTCAGCTAACCCGGTAGGCGACGGAAGGAAAGGAGTGCGCCCGCGTGGCGTCCAACCGGCCTGCCCCAGAAGCCCCGTTCGTGCCGAGCCAGCGCTCTCCGGAGACCGAGACCTTCGGTTTCGGCAGCTACCGCACCGACGAGGGCCCGTGGGAGGAGTGGAACCCCACCGCGGAGTCCGTCGGTCCGGTACGGGGCAAGCACCGGGTCGCCAAGCAGCGCGGCGGCGGGTTCGCCCGCAGCTCCACCGTCCTCGGCGTCGGCGTCATAGCCGCCGTCAGCGCGGGCGGGATGGCCAGCGCCAACACCGGCAAGGCCCCCGTCTCCATCTCCATGCCCGACCTGCCGGGCGTGGGCTCCCTCATCACCGACGAGGACACCGCCGAGGACGCGGCGCCGGCCCTCGTCAACTTCGGCTCCGAGGCCGACGACACCGCCCAGGGCGCCACCGCCGACGCCGGTGAGGCACTGCGCAGCCGGATCATGGCGCAGGCCGCGTCGCAGCAGACCCAGGTCGCCTCCAAGGCCGAGGCCGCCGCGGCCAAGGCTCAGGCCGCGGCCGTCGCCAAGGCCGCCAAGGAGGCCAAGGCCGAGGCCGCCGAAGCCAAGGAGAAGGCCGAACAGGCCGCCAAGGAGAAGGCCGAGGCCGCGAGGCTGGCCGAACTGGCCAAGCAGTACACGCTGCCGACCTCCTCCTACACCATCACCTCGACCTTCGGTCAGGCCGGCGCCCTGTGGTCCTCCGGCTACCACACCGGCCTGGACTTCGCGGCCCCCACCGGCACGCTCATCAAGGCCGTCCACAGCGGCACCGTCACCGAAGCGGGCTGGGCCGGCTCCTACGGCTACCGCACCATCCTCACTCTGGACGACGGCACCGAACTCTGGTTCTGCCACCAGTCGTCCATCAGCGTCAGTGTCGGCCAGAAGGTCGCCACCGGTGACGTGATCGGCCGCGTGGGCGCCACCGGAAACGTGACCGGCGCCCACCTCCACCTCGAGGTCCACCCCGGCGGCAGCGCCACCGGCATCGACCCGATGGCCTGGCTGCGGAGCAAGGGCCTCAACCCCTGACACCCCGTTCTCCGGCCGCAGTCGTTCACATGTTCTTTGTCCCGCGGCCGGAATGAGCCCGTCCGAGGCCGTTGTTGAAGCCGAGCATGACTTCTCTGCGCAAGCTCGGCTCCTCCGGTCTCGAGGTCTACCCCCTCTCCCTCGGCGGCAACGTCTTCGGCTGGACCGCCGACGAGGCGGACTCCTTCGCCGTTCTCGATGCCTACGCGGCCGCCGGCGGCAACTTCGTCGACACCGCCGACTCCTACTCGGCCTGGGCCGAGGGCAACAGCGGTGGTGAGTCCGAGACCGTCATCGGCAACTGGGTCAAGGCCCGCGGCAACCGCGACGACGTCGTCATCGCCACCAAGGTCAGCCAGCACCCCGACTTCCCGGGCCTGACCGCCGCCAACATCAAGGCCGCCGCCGACGCCTCCCTCCGCCGCCTCGGCACCGACCGCATAGACCTCTACTACACCCACTTCGACAAGCCCGAGGTGCCGGTCGAGGAGATCATCGGCGCGCTCGACGAACTGGTGAGGGCGGGCAAGGTGCGGCACATCGCCGCCTCCAACATCACCGCCGAACGCCTGCGGGAGTCCCTGGAGTTCTCCGACCGCGAGGGCCTCGCCCGGTACGTCGCCGTCCAGCCCCACTACAACCTGGTCTCCCGCGACACCTACGAGGGCGGCCTCCAGGAGCTCGCCGCCCGCGCCGGCCTCGCCGCCGTCCCCTACTACGCCCTCGCGTCCGGGTTCCTCACCGGCAAGTACCGGCCCGGTACGACGGTGCGGAGCCCGCGGGCCCCGGGTGCCGCCAAGCACCTCGAGTCGGAGCGGGGCCGGCGGGTCCTCACCGCCCTGGACGAGATCGCCGGGGCCCACGGCGCCGAGGTCCCCACGGTCGCCCTCGCCTGGCTCGCCGCCCAGCCGACGGTGGTCGCGCCGATCGCGTCCGCCCGGACGGCCGAGCAGCTGCCGGCGCTGCTGGGGGTGGCGCAGCTGGAGCTGACGGAGGAGGAGCTGACGAGGCTGACCCGGGCCTCGGCCTGATCACCCCGCCGCCACGGCCGGCAGGGCCGCCACGGCCGGCAGGGCCGCCACGGCCGGCAGGGCCGCCACGGCCGGCAGGGCCGCCACGGGGTGGCAGGGCAGCTACGGCCGGCAGGGCCGCCACGGGGTGGCAGGGCAGCTACGGCCGGCAGGGGGCGGTTACGACTGGTAGGGGTCGGCGGCGGGGTACGGCCCCGTGGGATACCCGTAGCCGTACGCCGGCCCCGTCTGCCCGGCCGCCGGATACCCGTAGTACCCGGGAGCGGGTCCTTGGGGCAGGCCGAACGCGGTGGGGAGGCCGTGGGGCTGCCCGGTCCCCTGCCCGTGCCCGTAGACCCCGTACAACGGCCAGGGCGCCGCGGTCACCCTGACCGGCGGGGCCGTCATCCGGGCCGCGTGGTCCAGCGCGGGCCGGGCGACGTCCTTGCGTCGCCACAGCTCGTTCAGCAACTCCCGCTCCCGTACCACGAAGTCGGCGCCCGCCCGCCCGCGGCGCCCCCGGTGCCGCAGGAACGCCAGGGAGGTCGCGTAGGCCTCGTACTGGGCCACCGCCCGCGCCGCCGGGCGGCCCAGATGCCGCCCCGCGTACTCGCGGGCCAGCCGCCGCGCCCGCATCGAGCCGAGCGCGTACGGCTCGGCCGGGGCGAGCCAGCCGGCCGCCGCGTACACGGGCAGTTCCTCGCGCACGGTCCGCAGCTCACGCTGGCGGGTCCACACCACGAGCCAGGTCAGCAGCCCGAACGCGGGCACCATGAACGCCGCGTACACCGCGAAGAACCCGAACTCGCCGAACGTCGACGAGCCGTTCCACAGCGCGTGCATGCCCATCGCGAGGAGCAGCCCCGCCGGCGGGACCAGGGCGCGCCGCAGACGCTGGCGGTCCCCGGAGAGCGCGGCGAGGCCGAAGCCGATGCCGGTCAGGACCGTGAAGAGGGGGTGCGCGAACGGCGACATGATGATGCGGACGAAGAAGGTCGCGGCGGTCACCGAGGCGATGCCGCTGTCGCCGCTGAGCTGGTCGGTGCCGAAGGCCGTGCCGAGGTAGAGGATGTTCTCGGTGAAGGCGAAGCCGGTGGCGGTGACCCCGGCTATGACCACCCCGTCGACCAGTCCGGTGAAGTCCCGCCTGCGGAACAGGAAGACGAGGAGGATCGCGGCGGCCTTGGCGGACTCCTCGACGATCGGCGCTATGACGGTCGCCCCCAGGGTGTCCGCGCTGGTCGGGTCGGCGGTCGCCGTGGCGATCCATCTGGTGGCGAAGCTGTTGGCGACGATGGCGATCAGTGCCGCCGCGCACGCGCCCCAGGCGAAGGCGAAGACGAGGTTGCGCCAGGGCCCCGGCTCGACCCGGTCGAGCCACCGGAAGGCGGCTATGAGCAGCGGCACCGGCAGTACGGCGAGCCCGAGCCCGACGAAGAACCCCTCGTTGCCGGTCTGCTCCCGCACCAGCGCCAGGATGACCAGCCCGGACAGCGTGAGCAGCGTGATCAGCGCCCCGTACCGGACCCCTTTCCTCTGCCACCAGTGCGCGTGCCGGAGCGGGGCGCCCTCGGCTGGGCCGCCCGGGTGCGGTGGGTACGGCGGATACGGGGGACTGATGGCCACGGCATCGACCCTAACGAGGGAGAGGACTGTGGTGGGGGGAGCGGTGGTGCGGGAACGGTCTCGGTCAGCGATCGCCGTGCTGTACGCGACGGAAGAGCAGGTCGTTCACCACATGACCCTTGTCCAGCCCCTGTCCCTCGAAACGGGTCAGCGGCCGGAACGCGGGCCGGGGCGCGAACCCGCCGTCGGCCTGCGTGTTCTCGAAGTCGGGGTGCGCGGTGAGCACGTCCAGCATCTGTTCGGCGTACGGCTCCCAGTCGGTCGCGCAGTGCACGGTCGCCCCCGGCCTCAGCCGCGTCGCGGCCAGGCTCAGGAACTCCGGCTGGATGAGGCGCCGCTTGTGGTGGCGCTTCTTGGGCCAGGGGTCGGGGAAATAGACGCGCAGTCCGTCCAGCGAGTCCGGCGTCAGCATCTCCCGCAGCAGGATGATCGCGTCGCCGTTGGCCACCCGGATGTTGGTCAGCCCTTGCTGATCGGCCAGGTTGAGCAGATTTCCCTGGCCGGGGGTGTGCACGTCGACGGCGAGGAGGTTGGTGTCCGGGTCGGCCGCCGCCATCTGCGCGGTGGCCTCGCCCATGCCGAAACCGATCTCCAGCACCACGGGTCTGTCGTTCCCGAAGAGCTCGGCGAGGTCGACGTCCTTCCCGTCGATGTCGAGTCCCCACCGCGACCACAGCCGCTGCAGGGCGTCCGCCTGTCCGGCCGTCACCCGGCTGCGCCGGGGCTGGAAGCTTCTGATCCGCCGCTCGAAGTGCGACCCGGCCGGATCCGCCCTGGGCCCGTCGGGGAAGCGGGGCTCGCCCTTGGACCGGGTATGCCGGACGGGCTCGCCCGGGTGGTGCTCGCCGCCGGGGGCGGGCCGGGAGACTTCGGGGGTGTTCACGGAATCAGACACAGTGGTGTCGATTTTACTGCCGCCGGCCAAGCCCATCGGGGTCACGGGGTGCCCAGCACGTCCAGCGCCCTGCGGGCCACCTCCCGGCCGATCGGCAGGGAGGCGGTCGCCGCCGGTGAGGGCGCGTTCAGCACATGGACCGCGCGGGCTCCCTCCCGTATCAGGAAGTCGTCCACCAGACCCCCGTCCCGGGCCACGGCCTGCGCCCGCACCCCCGCCGCGGCCCGCACCAGGTCCCCTTCCCCCACGGCCGGCAGCAGCCGCCGCACGGCCGTCACGAACGCCCCCTTCGACAGCGACCGCCGCAGCTCCCCCGCGCCGTACCGCCAGTGCCTGCGGCCCATCCGCCACGCTCCGGGCCACGCCGCCGTCACCAGCGCCTCCCGGGGCCGTACGACGCCCCACCCGTACCCCTCCCGGGCCAGCGCCGGCACGGCGTTGGGCCCCACGTGCACTCCTCCGTCGATCCCCCGGGTGAGATGCACCCCGAGGAACGGGAACGCCGGATCCGGCACGGGGTACACCAGCCCCCGCACCAGTTCCGGTCGCGCCAGTTCGTAGTACTCGCCCCGGAACGGCACGATCCGCACCCCTGGCTCGTCCCCCGTCAGCCGTGCGATCTCGTCGCAGTACAGGCCCGCGCAGTTCACCAGTACCCGCCCCCGCACGACGTCCCCGCGGGCGGTGAGCACGGCCACGCCGAGGCCGGCCCGCCGGTCGACGCGCACCACCTCGGCGCCGTAGCGGATCTCCGCCCCGGACGCCGCGCCCAGCCGGCGCGCGACCGCGGTGTAGTCGCAGATCCCCGTCGTCCCGACGTGGATGGCCGCGAGTCCGCGTACCTCCGGCTCGTACTCCGCGATCTGGGCGGCGCCCAGTTCCCGCACCGGTATGCCGTTCTCCCGGCCGCGCTGCACCAGGGCGTGCAGCCGGGGGAGCTCCTCCCGCTCGGTGGCGACGATCAGCTTGCCGGTGACGGCGTGCGGGATGCCGTACTCCGCGCAGAACTTGGTCATCTCCGCGGCACCGCGCACCGCGTAGCGCGCCTTCAGCGAGCCCGGCCGGTAGTAGATCCCACTGTGGATCACCCCGCTGTTGCGCCCCGTCTGGTGCCGGGCGGGGCCCGGCTCCTTCTCCAGTACGGTCACCCGGGTCCCCGGCGCGGCCCGGGTGATCGCGTACGCGGTCGACAGCCCGACGATGCCTCCGCCCACGACGAGCACGTCACAGTCGTACGCCACCACCTGAACCACCTCCGCCTCCGATAGTGCACTGCGCCACTGACAGTGCCTTCAAACGCCCGAGGCGGCGGTGCTGTGGCCGGGTCGGCTCAGGCCGGGGCCATCAACAGCGGCCGGGCCCGCTCCCGCAGCTCCACCACCCGCGGCTCGTCGCCGTAGGGCTCCAGCCGGTACAGCAGATCCTTCACGTACTCGGTGGTCCGGGCGGAAGAGATGCGCTCGGCGACCTCCACCGCCCGCACCCCCTGCTCGCACGCCGCGTCGAGGTTCCCCGACTCCAGCTCGGCGACCGCGGACACGACCAGTCTGAGCCCGTGCGACCGCACGAACTCCTCCGTCGGCTGCGACAGGGCCTGCTCGGTGAAGCGCCGGACCTGCCGCGGTGCCTTCAGGTCGCGATAGCACTCGGCCGCGTCGGCGGCGAACCGGTCGTAGGAGTAGAAACCGAGCCAGGACGGGTCGTGATCACCGTCACGTGCCCGCTCGAGCCAGCTCTCGGCGGCCTTCAGGGCCGCTCCGGCGGCCTGCGCGTCGCCCGCGCGGGCATGCGCGCGTGCCTCGACGAGACGGAAGAAGCTCATGGTGCGGGCCGTGGCCAGCCCCCGGTTGCGCTCGAGCGCGGCCTGCGCGAGATCGACGCCCTCGTCGCCGAAGCCCCGGTAGGTCGCCTGCAGCGACATCGACGCGAGCACATATCCGCCGAGCGGCACGTCCGCCGCCGCGCGCGCGAGGCGCAGCGCCTGGATGTAGTACCGCTGCGCTGCCTCCTGCTGGCCGGTGTCGAAGGCCATCCAGCCCGCCAGCCGGGTGAGTTCGGCGCTCGCGCCGAACAGCGCGCGGCCCACCTCGTCGGAGTACGCCCCGAGCAGCAGCGGTGCCGCCTCCACCCGCAGGCACTCCGGCACCATCGACGAACGCCAGTCGCCGCCTCCGTACTTGGAGTCCCAGCGCCTGGCGTCCTCGGCGGCCTCCCGCAGTTTCTGCACATCGCTGTGGCCGACTTTGAGCGGTGCGCCGGACCCCTCCAGGGAGTGGGCCTCCCGCGCCACCGAACTGTCGGCCGGGGTTATCAGCCACCGGGAGGCGGGCGTTGCGTATGCGCTTACTGCGAATGATCCGGCCAGCGACTGCCAGATGCCTCCCGAGCCGGCCCGGCGGCCGGCGAGGTCGAGGCGGTACAGCTCCGTCGCCGAGCGGACGGCCTGGCCGACGTCTCTGGGGAAGGCGAGTCCCACTTCGGGCGCGGGGTCCGCGTCCGCCAGGCCGATCTCGTGGAGCGGCACCGGGCGGCCGAGCTTCTGTCCGATGGCGGCGGCGATGAGATGCGGCGCGGCACCCTGAGGCACCATGCCCTTCGACACCCAGCGCGCCACGGACGTCTTGTCGTAGCGAAGAGTCAACCCGCGTTGAGCGCCAAGGTCGTTGACGCGACGCGCGAGTCCTGCGTTGCTGATTCCCGCGAGGGCGAGAACGGCGCCGAGCTTTTCGTTCGGCCCGCGTTGCTCCCTGGACATTGCGCCACCCCTCGACACAGACGGCTGCCGCGCTGGCATAACCACGCGGCATTCGTAAACCCAGCGTAGTTCGCCGCATCCCAAGCGTTAAGGGGCATTCTGCCGGTTGGCGGGATTGTGGTCCGTACTGCTGTGCGGCCTTCGGCACCGTGCGTCGCCGCGTGCTCCCGCTGTGTGGCCGTGCGCCTGCGTGTGCGCTCTTCTCCGGCCACCGGGGGAGCGGTTCCATGGATGGTGCGTGGGTCGGCCCGCTGTACTGGATCCAGTGGGCTGGGGGACACCGCCGCCTTCATCCCCGCGGGCGGCGGAGCGGTCCGGGAGGCGCACTCCGCCTCCCGGATCGGCGCGGCTCGTCGAGAGCGCGCGCGTGTGTACGGAGCGTGTGCGGAGCCTGCGCACAGCGTCGTCAACGCCGGACGGCCATCCGAGATTTGGCCGAAAATCGCCCCTCTGTTCCAGAGGTGAGAACGCCCCCCACCATGCAAATCGAGGGCGCGCGAGGCGTTTTGGGGGAGCGTACCGGGGGCGCATTCGCGTCGCAGACACCGGGGTACATGTGGTGTCCCGCGACGACGCCGACGCCCGCACCCGGGCGCACTCCCCGGATCACAAGCGGCGCCGCCTCCCGCTACGGCGCGTTCTTCGTGGCAGCATGGGGAACCGTTCGGACGGTGCACTCGGTTGTCCACAGCCTGTGGAGGCGTCGATGCGGTGGTTGGTGGGATGGAGCAGCATCGCCGCGGGTGCGCTGGGCGGGTCCGTCGGGTACGACGGCCGCTACGAGGACCGCGAGGCGTACGGCGGCCAAGTCGGCTACGACGGCGAGACCTTGCAGCCCGTCGGCTCCCAACTCCTGTGGGGGGATCCCGATCCGCTGTGGGCGGTGGGGGACTGGCGCCCCGACGAGGTACGGGTGGTGAGCGCCGACGCCCAGACCCGGATCGCCGTCCTCGGCACCTGCGGGGCGAGCGACGAGCAGCTGCGCGTCGGACTGTTCGCCGCGCGCGGCGGCGCACTCCGCCATCTGACCGCCTGGCCGGGCAGCTACACGGCCGTCGCCCAGGTCGGCCGGCGCATCACCGTCTGCGGCGACCTCGCGGGGGCCCGCCCGGTGTTCCACACCCCCTGGGCGGGCGGTACGGCCTTTGCGACGGCCGCACTGCCGCTGGCCGACCTCATCGAGGCCAACCTCGACTTCGGCCATCTCGCCGCGCTCCTGGCCGCCCCCGACGTACCAGCCGCCCTGCACGACTCCACGCCGTACGACGGCGTGCGGCGCGTTCCGCCGGGGCATGCCCTGATCCTGCGCGCCGGGGCGCGTGAGATCGCCGGGTACGACCCGGTGGCCTCCCTCGCCGTGGCGGCGCCGCCCGCCGACCCGGACAGCGCGGTCGACGCGGTACGCGACGCGCTCGTAGACGCCGTACGCGCGCGTCTGTCGGCGCCCCGGCACGTGCCCGACATCGATCCCGGTCCCGTCCCCGGAATGGGCCCCGCCGAACGCCGTGCCGCGCGCGGGATGCCGGTTCCGGGCATCGGCGCCGACCTCTCCGGCGGCCCGGCCTCCGGCACCCTCGCCCTGCTCGCCGCCGGCCTGCCCGGCAGGCCGGGCACGGTCCTGGGCCACGGCACGGGCGCGGGTGAGCGCCTCCTCGCGGTCACCTTCAACGACCTGACCATCGGCGGCCGCGAGGCGGAACTCGAACGGGCCGGCGCGCTCGCCGCCAACCCGCGCCTGCACCACGTCGTCGTGGCCGGCGACGAGGAGACCCTGCCGTACGCCGACCTGGACGGCCCGCTCACCGACGAACCCGGCCCGAGCCTGGTCACCGCCGCCCGCCACCGCGCCCGTCTCGCCGCGGGCAGCGCGGACCACTTCACCGGCTACGGCGCCCGCCAGGTCCTGGACGCCCACCCGGCCCGCCTCGCCGACCTCCTGATGGACCGCAAACGCCGCCACCTGGTCCGCCCGGTGGCGGCACTGACCAAGGCCGACGGCTCGGTCCTCGTCCCCGCGCGCGTGTACGGCGCCGCCCGAAGACTCGCCCGAACCCCGTACCGCGCGGGCGTCGAGGGCCTCGCCAACCGCCTGCTCCATCGCAGCTTCGACGACGACTCCGGAGGTGCGGTAGGAGCCTCGCTGGCGGCTCTGACCTGGGGCGGACCCGGCCCGGCGGCACGCTGGCTCACCGGCGAGGCACTGGCAGAAGTATCGGTTCTTCTGCAGAATTCGGCGCACCGGGCCGGAATCGGTCCCGGCCAGCGTCCGGGCGACTACCGCGCGCGTGCCGCCCTCACCCGCCACGCCGCCGACCTCCGCATCCTCGAACAGGCCGCCGAGATCCGCTCCCAGCGGCTGCACGCGCCGTTCCTCGACAACCAGGTCGTCCGCGCCTGCCGCACACTGCCCGAGACCCTCCGTGTGCAGCCGGGCGCCCGCGCCGCGATCCTGCGCACCGTCCTCAAGGGCGCCGGCATCACCGATCTCCCGCCGGGTTGGGGCGCCCCCACCCAGGGCCCCGCCACGGCGGCCGCCCGCGCGGGCCTGCGACTCGCCATCGACCCCCTCCTCACCCTCTTCGACGCGCCGCTCCTGGCGGAGGCGGGCCTGATCGAGGCCCGGGTGGTCCGCAAGGCCGTACGCGCCGCCTCCTCCGGCGAACCCCTCTCCCTGGCCGGCCTCGCCGACCTGATCTCCCTCGAACTCTGGCTCCGGCGCCTCCTCTCCCGCCGGGGCACCTGCTGGACGGGCACCCCGGCCCGCGCCCGCGCGGTACCGGCGGGAATCGCGCCGCAGCGGCGGGCGGTGTCTTCGGGGGGCTGAGGGGTTCGTGGGCGTGCCACCCCCGGGCCGCACCCGACACCCGCGACGCGAAAAGAGACGGCCTCTCCCCGGACCCCCGGCGACAATGGCCCTGTGCGGTACAGAATTCTGGGCGTCACCCAGGCAGCGGACGACGAGGGAACCCCCATACCCGTCCCCGGCCGCCGCCTCCGCACCCTCCTGACCGCCCTGGCCCTCCACCCCGGCCGCCCCGCACCCCCGCACACCCTGATCGACGAGGTCTGGCCCGACACCCCGCCCCAGGACGCCTCCGCCGCCCTCCAGGCACTGATCGGCCGCCTCCGCCGCACCCTCGGCAAGGACACCGTCGCCTCGACCCCCGGCGGCTACCGCCTCACCGCGACCGAGGACGACGTGGACCTCCACGTGTTCGAGAGGCTGGTGGGCCGGGGCACCACCGAGCTCCAACAGGGCGGCGACCCGGAAACCGCCGCCCGCACCCTGGACGAGGCCCTCGCCCTGTGGCGCGGCCCCGCCCTCGCCGACCTCCCCGACCGCACCCAAGCCGCCCGCCCCGAGGCCCTGCACCTCGAAGCGATCCGCGCCCGCGCCGAGGCCGACCTCCTCCTCGGCCGCGCCCACGAAGCCGTACCCCGCCTCAGAGAACTCAGCGCCGCCCACCCCTACGACGAGCCGCTGCACGCCCTCCTCATCCGCGCCCTGCGCGACACCGGCCGCTCCGCCGACGCCCTCGCAGCCTACGAGACCGCGCGCCGCACCCTCGCCGAAACCCTGGGCGCCGACCCCGGCCCGGAACTGCGCGCCCTGCACGCCGAACTCCTCGACCAACCCGCACCCCGAGCCCCCCTCACCCCGCCCCCACCGCGCAACGGCAACATCCGTCCGCGCCTTACCTCTTTCGTGGGCCGGGAACCCGAGCTCGACGCCATCCGTTCCGCTTTGCACAGGTCCCGTCTCGTCACCCTCACCGGACCGGGCGGCTCCGGGAAGACCCGTCTCGCCGAGGAAGCCGCCGCCGGGCTCCCGCAGGCGTGGCTGGTCGAACTGGCGCCGCTCGACCGGCCGGAGGCGGTGCCGGGAGCGGTGGTCAGCGCCCTCGGTCTGCGCGAGACCGTGCTGATGGCCACCGACCTGGCGACCCCGCAGGACGACCCGGTCACCCTGCTCGTCGAGTACTGCGCCCCGCGCAGCCAGCTCCTGATCCTTGACAACTGCGAACATGTCATCGGCGCGGCAGCCGCCCTCGCCGAAACCCTCCTCACCCACTGCCCGGGGCTCACCATCCTCGCCACCAGCCGTGAACCCCTGGGCATCCCCGGCGAGTCGGTCCGCCCGGTCGAGCCCCTCCTCCCCGATCAGGCGCACCGCCTCTTCAGGGAGCGCGCCGCCGCCGTACACCCCGCCGCCCTCCAAGGGCGGGACGAGGAGGCGGTGGGGGAGATCTGCCGGCGTCTCGACGGCCTTCCCCTGGCCATCGAACTGGCCGCCGCCCGGCTCCGGCTGCTCACCCCCCGGCAGATCGCCGACCGCCTCGACGACCGCTTCCGCCTCCTCACCTCCGGCAGCCGCACGGCCCTGCCCCGCCAGCAGACCCTGCGCGCCGTCGTCGACTGGTCCTGGGACCTGCTCGACGAACCGGAGCGGACCCTGCTGCGCGAGCTGTCCGTCTTCGCGGGCGGCTGGGACCTGGAGGCCGCCGAGGCCGTGTGCACCGGCCCGGTCGCCGATCTCGTGGGAGCACTCGTCGACAAGTCCCTGGTGGTGGCGACCCCGTCCGGACCCGAAGGCGACGGCATGCGCTACCGCATGCTGGAGACGATCCACGAGTACGCCGTCGACCGCGCCGCGGAGGCCGCGCCCACCCGTGAGGCGGCCGAGCGACGGCACCGCGCGTGGGTGCGCGCGCTCGCGGAGAAGGCCGACCCTCTGCTCCGCTCCGCCGAGCAGCTCCCGTGGATCTCCCGTCTGGAGACCGAGCTGGACAACATCCGGACGGCGATCCAGCGCTCGATCACCGCGGCCGACGAGGAGGAGGCCGCCGCCCTCTGCATCGCCATGGGCTGGTTCTGGTGGCTGCGCAACTACCGCCACGAGGGGGCCGCGTGGGCCGACCGCGTCCTGCGCCTGTGCGCGGCCCTGGACACCCTCCCCCACCCGTCACCGCACCCGTCACCGCACCCGTCACCCGCCCCCGACTCCGCCGGTCTCGCCACGCGCATGGCCGCCCTCGACCCCGTCGAGGCGTTCCTCGCCGAGCCGGAGGGCAAGGAGGACCACCCGCGGTACACACAGCGCGCGAACCTGCGGATGCTGCACCTCTTCTTCCTCGCCGAGTCGGAGCCCAGGGACGTGGAGGGCGACCCCCGCTACCAGGCCTACCTCCTGCGCCTGCAGGCCCGCTTCGAGCAGGGCGGCCCGGAGGCGGCGCGGATGCCGGGGCTGCTCTGGCCGCTGACGGCGTTCCAGCTGCCGGGCGTGATCGACGCCCCGCGCGTCCTGGGCGAGGCGGTCGCCAACTGCCGTGCGTACGGCGGCGACTGGGAGCTCGGCTGCGCCCTGATGTTCCGTACCCACATGGTCGTCGACGCGCCCGGCGGGCTGGCCGACGTCGACGACGACCTGGCGGAGCTGCGCGCGATCGGCCGGCGGGTCGGCGACCGCTGGATACGCGCCCAGGTGTGCAGCGCGGCCGGCGAGGCGGAGATGGCGCGCGGCCGGCTCGCGGAGGCGGAGCGGGAGTACCGGGAGGCGCTGCGACTGGCGTACGAGGTCGGCGCGGGCGCCGAGTCGCCGTTCCTCATGGCCCGGCTCGCGGAGATCACCTACCGCTCGGGTGACACCGAGGGGGCATTGGCCGCGCTGGACGCGGCGACCGCCGCCGCCGACCGCCACGGCGTCGCCGACGCCCGGGCGTTCGTGGTGCTGCTGCGCGCGGACATCGCGCTGGACGCGGGAGACGCGGCCCGCGCGCGCGAGCTGTGCGACGCGATCTTCCGGGAGATCACCCGGGGCACCCCGCCTCCCCAGTTCCTGGCGGCGCTGGGGATGCTCGACGCGGGCATCACCGCTCTGGAGTCCGGTCCCGAGCCCGCCCTGCCGATGTTCACGGAGACCTTGCGCCGGGCGCTGGCCGACCGGTGCGCCGAGGCGGTCGTCTCGGCGGTCGTGGACGGCGCGGTGCAGCAACTGGCCCGGCTCGGGGACTTCCCGCGCGCGGCGAGGCTGCTGGCGGTCGCCGACCGCGTGCGCGGACCTTACGCCCGCGCCGCACGCCAGGAGGCGTGTGCCGGGGAGACCGAGGCCGCGGTCCGTCGCGGCCTGGGTGCCGAGCGCTACGCGGCCGAGCGTGCCCGTGGTGCGAACCTCACGGTGACCGACGTCCTCGGAGAGCTCACCGAGGCCGTACGGGCCCACCCGGCCGGCCGGGCGCCGGCAGGAGTTGATCCGCATGCATGAACCGTCCGGAATGTCCGGACGGTACGGGCCGGGGTGAGAGCGTCGAGCACTCTCACCCCGGTCATCCCGTCGAGCGGCCCCGCTGCCCGCCCCTCAGGAGGCGGGCCGAGACCGCAGCCCCTCCAGCAGGATGTCCAGCAGCCGCGCGGAGGCCGCCGCCTGCTGGGCCGGATCCGGCAGCGAGGGTGCCGCCGTCGCGATCACCAGCAGGACGTCCGACACCGACACGTCCGGCCGCAGCTCGCCCGCCGCCCGGGCCCGCTCCACGAGCTGGCCCACGACCTCGAGCAGCGTCGCGGCCCCGGCGTCGTCACCCGCGGAAGCGCCCGCGGATGCGCCGGACGCACCGGACGATCCGACGGAAGAGCCCGAGGCCCCTGTCGCCACCCCGTCCTCGGCCACCAGCCGCAGTTCGCCGCCGCCCGGCTGGGTCCGCTGCTGCGGCACCCGCGCCTGGTCCGACGCCGAGCCCTCGCCGTCCTCGGCGAACGCCCCGACCCGCAGCACCTGCGGCGGCAGCAGCCGGCCCGCGCCGGAGGCCACCGAGGTCCGCAGGAAGCGCGACAGCGCCGACCACGGCTCGTCCTCCTGACCGAGCGCCGTCCGCGCCTGGTCGGTCAGCCGGGAGGTCTCCTCCTCGGCTATCCGCCGCACCAGAACGTCCTTGCTCGGGAACCGCCGGTACACGGTCCCCACACCCACCCGCGCGCGCCGCGCCACGTCCTCCATCGGCGCGCCGTACCCCAGCTCGCCGAAGACCTCGCGCGCCGCCCGCAGGACGTGCTCAAGATTGCGCTGTGCGTCAACGCGCAGCGGCGTGGTCCGCGGGCCGTCCCCGCGTCCGTTGCCCACCGCCGCACTCACACCGCCACCGTGCGTGAGCGCGGTGGCGGACGACCAATGCATGTCCTGAATATGCATGAATGATCCCCCGGTAATGACGTCTCCCCCCGGAGACTTTCCCCGCCATTGAACGCCGGGGCGCCTGGAATCGGGGAGCCTTCGCCCGGATCCGCGTGTCCGCGACTCCGGAGGGCGAGCCTCCCCCTACACCCCGTAGACACGAACATAGTTGAGAGACCGTCAATTCAGAAGGGGCAGGTTCCGCACGGAGCGCCCCCCGATCGGAGTACGAGCCGTATACGTCCTGATTACGCCCTTTCCCACACCCCGACGCACACCACCTGACCTGCACATCTGCCCCGTACGCCGGTGTTTCGGCCAACCCGGCGCCCGCCCGGCTCAAGGTCACACAGATTGTCGAGGCTGTGGACAAACTCCCGCGTCGGGTGCGTCATGGGATGGTGAAGGAACGTGCGCGCATTCTCGTTGTCGGCGGCGGCTACGTCGGGATGTACACAGCACTGCGGCTGCAGCGGAAACTGAAACAGGAACTCGGCCGCGGCGAGGCCGAGATCACGGTCGTCACCCCCGACCCGTACATGACCTACCAGCCGTTTCTCCCCGAGGCGGCCGCCGGCTCCATCTCCCCCCGGCACGTGGTCGTCCCCCTGCGCCGCGTCCTGCCCCACTGCCGGGTCGTCGTGGGCGAGGTCACCGCCATCGACCACGCCAAGCGCACCGCCGCCCTCACCACCCTCGCCACCGACGAGGAGGGCACGGGACCCCAGCGGCTGACATACGACGAACTCGTCCTCGCGCCCGGTTCCGTCTCCCGCACCCTGCCCATCCCGGGCCTGGCCGACCACGCGATCGGCTTCAAGTCCGTCGAGGAGGCCATCGGCCTGCGCAACCACGTCATCGAACAGATGGACATCGCCTCCTCCACCCGCGACCCCGCGATCCGCGACGCCGCCCTCACCTTCGTCTTCGTCGGGGGCGGCTTCGCGGGCGTGGAGGCACTCGGCGAACTCGAGGACATGGCCCGCTACACCACGCGCTACTACCACAACGTCGAACCCGAGGACATGAGGTGGATCCTGGTCGAGGCATCCGACCGGATCCTGCCCGAGGTCGGCGCCGACATGGGCCGCTACACCGTCAGCGAGCTGCGCCGCCGCAACATCGACGTGCGCCTCGACACCCGCCTGGACTCCTGCGCCGACCGCATCGCCGTCCTCAGCGACGGCTCCCGCTTCCCGACGCGTACGGTCGTGTGGACCGCCGGCGTCAAACCCCACCCGCTCCTCGCCGCCACCGACCTCCCCCGCACCGAACGAGGGCGGCTGAAATGCACCCCCCAGCTGACGATCGACGGCGCCACGCACGCGTGGGCGGCCGGAGACGCCGCCGCCGTCCCCGACGTGACCGCCGCCGAACCCGGCCGGGAGACCGCCCCCAACGCCCAGCACGCCGTCCGCCAGGCCAAGGTCCTCGGTGACAACATCGCGCGCTCCCTGCGCGGCGAACCCCTCCAGACGTACTCCCACAAGTACGTCGGCTCGGTCGCCTCACTCGGCCTGCACAAGGGCGTCGCCCACGTCTACGGACGCAAGCTCAAGGGCTACCCCGCCTGGTTCATGCACCGCGCCTACCACCTCAGCCGCGTGCCCACCTTCAACCGCAAGGCACGCGTACTCGCCGAATGGACCCTCTCCGGGCTCTTCAAACGCGAGATCGTCTCCCTGGGATCTCTCGAACATCCCCGCGCCGAGTTCGAACTCGCTGCCGGTGGAAAGCCTTCTGACGAGTCTTCCGACGACCCGAAGGGGTCGTCCTGACCGGATCCAGGAACTCCCCCGGCCGCCCCCGCGTCTGACCACTGTCGACTCGGACGGCGGCCACCCCGCCAGACTGCCCGACCCTGCTCACAGCCCGCCCCCAGCCCCTTCCCGAGCCCCGGCGGGCCACCAACCGCCCCTCCCGACCCACGAGGCCGTTCCCACGTGCTCCACACCCCGGGTGCTGCAACAATGTGCGGCCACCGCCGCGCGGCCCCCGGAGCCCAGGCCGGGCCCGGAGCCGGCCGACGACGACTACACGAGGCAAGGATTCGTGAACTTCACGCGCTGGAGCGCCCGGCTCCCCGGAACTCAGCGCCGCGCCGCCGCGCGGGCCGAGCACACGGTCACCACCACGGACCGGCGGGGCGAGGGCTCCGTACCCGCAGCCCGCGCCGAACAACTGACCGACGAGCCGCCCCCCGTGCCCGCCGTCGACGAACTCCCGGTCCGTGAGGTCCTCGACCGCGTTCCGGCCCTCGTCGCCCTCGTCCACGGCACCGACCACCGCCTCGCCTACGTCAACGACGCCTACACGACGGCCTTCGGCGTCCGCCCCTGCGGCCGACCCGCCGCCGAGGCCCTCCCCGAACTCCGCGACCTCGGTCTCCTGCCGCTCCTCGACCAGGCCCTGCGCAGCGGCAAGCCCCGCACTCTGAAGTCCCGCAAGGCACCCGACGGCCGCCACTACACCTTCACCTGCACTCCGGCCGCCGAGGACAACGGCGAGCGCGCGGTCCTCATCTTCGCCACCGATGTCACCGACCACGCCGAGGCCGCCGAGCGCCTCAGAGCCAGCGAGCGCCGCCAGCGCGAGACCGCCGTCACCCTCCAGCGCTCGCTTCTCCCCCAGGAACTCGAACAGCCCGACGACCTCCGCATCGCCGCCACCTACCAGCCCGGCGGCACCGAAGCGGCCGTGGGCGGCGACTGGTACGACGTCATCACCCTCGGCGGCGGCCGCACCGCCCTCGTCATCGGCGACGTCATGGGCCGCGGCGTCCGCGCCGCGGCCGTCATGGGCCAGCTCCGCACGGCCGTCCGCGCCTACGCCCGCCTGGACCTCCCTCCGCACGAGGTCCTCCAGCTCCTCGACGGCCTCGCCGCCGAGATCGACGCCAACCAGATCGCCACCTGCGTCTACGCCGTCCACGACCCCAACGAGGGGCGGCTCGTGTACGCCTCGGCCGGCCACCTGCCCATCCTGGTCCGCGACGACCGCGGCGAGGTCCAGCGCGCCGACGAACCCACCGGACCGCCCCTCGGCACCGGTGGCTGGATCCACGCCTCCGGCTCCATCGGCCTCGGCCCCGGCTCCACCGCCGTCCTCTACACCGACGGCCTGGTCGAGCGCCGCGACCAGGACCTGGACGAAGGCATCGCCGCCCTCGAGCGCGCCCTCTCCGGCGCCACCGGCACCCCCCAGGTCGTCTGCGACCGCCTGGTCCGCTCGGCCGGCGTCACCGCCGACCACGACGACGACGTGGCCGTCCTCGTCCTCCAGCACCCGGCCCGCACCGGCGCCGACAGCGAACTCTTCCGCAACGCCGCACTGGAACTCCTCGGCGGCGTCGAAGCGGCCCCACGCGCGCGTGCCTTCGCCTCCGGCGTCCTCACCAGCTGGCGCTTCCCGCCCGACCTGCACGACCTGGGCGTCCTCGCCACCAGCGAACTCGTCGCCAACTCCCTGCAGCACGGCACCCCGCCCATGCGCCTGCGGCTGCGCCGCACCGACCGCCGTCTGATCATCGAGGTCACCGACGGCGACGACCACCTCCCGCGCCGCCGCCGCGCCGAACCGGGCGACGAGTCCGGACGGGGCATCGCGATCGTCGCGACCATCGCCTCCAACTGGGGCAGCAGACGCACCCCGGGCGGCGGCAAGGCGGTGTGGTGCGAGTTCCTCCTCCCGAAGCCGACCGAATGAAGCCGACTGAATGAAGCCGACCGAACGACGGAAACCCGGCGGAAAGGGAAGCCGGCCGTCTGAAAGAGAGCGTCGAACGCCCATTCCCCGCGCGTAGCACCTAGGCGAACACGTCCCCCGGTGCTACTAGCTCCCCATGGCAGACGCAACGGGCTTTCACCTCAAGGGAAGCGCCCCCGAGCGCTACGAACACTACGTCGCGCCCCTCATGGCGCCCTTCGTCACCGCACTCGTGGACGCCGCCGACCTCTATCCCGGCGCAACAGTCCTCGACCTCGCCTGCGGCACCGGCTTCGCGGCCCGTGCCGCCGCCGCCCAGGCCGGTCCCACCGGCCGGGTCGCCGGCGTGGATCTCAACGAGGGCATGCTCAAGATCGCCGTAGCGTGCCACCCGCGCCTCTACCCGGACATCGAGTTCACCGCCGCCCCCGCCGACGACCTCCCCTACCCCGACGCCACCTTCGACGCCGTCCTCTGTCAACAGGGCGCCCAGTTCTTCCCCGACCTGACCGCGGCCCTGCGGGAAACGGCCCGCGTCACCCGCCCCGGAGGCCGCTTCGCCGCCACGGTCTGGTCCCACCCGGACGACTCCCCGTACTTCGTCGCCCAGCGCCACGCCCTCGAGCGGCACGGCGCCCCGGAGGCGGTCGCGGGATTCAGGTCGGCCTTCGACACCGCGGACCGCGTCATCACCGACCTCGGCCGAGCCGGCTTCCACTCCCCGACGCGCCACGACCTGACCTTCGACATCACCCTCCCCCCACTGGAGGACTACATCCCCGGCCATCTCTCCGCGATCCCCTGGGGCCAGTCGATCGCCGAAACCGAGGGCGAAGACGCCCTCACCCGAGCCGCCGACACGATCCGCGCCCGCCTCCCCACGGACACGACCACGTTCCCCTTCACCGCCACCCTGGTGACCGCGGTCCGCTGACCGCACCGGTCACGCAAAAGGCGGCCGCCGCCCCTCACGGGAACGACGGCCGCCCTCGGCCGGCCGCTACGCCTCCGCTGCCACGGACTCCACGGCGGCCCCACCCTTGGCCACCACCCGATTCCGCACCAGCCACGGCTGATCCTGCACGGCGCTGAGCTGCCGCCCCAGCCGCAGCGCCAGGTAGGTGATCCCCAGCGAGAACAGCAGGAACGTCACGATGTACGGCGCGTGCAGCGAGGCCCCCATCGGTCCGCCCACCGCCGGCCCGACGGCCAGCGCGAGCTGCTTCACCAGGGCGAAGGCGGAGTTGTACTGCCCCGCCATCCCGCTCGGCGCCAGATCGGCCACCAGCGGCGCGACCGTCGGCGACAGCATCGCCTCTCCCAGCCCGAACAAGGCGTACGTCGACACGAACGCCGCCGTCGCCATCTCCCGGCTGCCATGTCCCAGCCCCGCGTACCCGGCCACGACCCACGCCACGGACCAGATCAACCCCACGGCCGCGATCACCCGCGACCGCTTCTGCCGTTCGACGAACCTCAGCACGGCGAACTGCGCGACGACGATCACCGCGGTGTTGGCGGCCAGCGCCGTGCCGAGCGCCGATGTCGAAATCCCGGCGGCTTCGACACCGTACGCACTCAGCCCCGACTCGAACTGCCCGTAACAGGCGAAGAACAGTACGAAGCCCAGGACGGACAGCTGCACCATCGCCCGGTTGCCGAGCAACTGCTTCCAGCCGCCCTTGGCGGACCGCCGGGGCGCGTCCCCGACCCGCGGCGCGGACGGCACCCGCACGGTCGCCATCACCGCGACCAGCAGCAGGAACATCGCCGCCTCGATCGAGAAGAGAAGGGTGAAGGAGGAGACCCGCGTGGTGTCGACCAGATGACCGCCGATGAGCCCGCCGATCCCCAGCCCGAGGTTCTGCAGGAAGAACTGCGTCGCGAACGCCCTCGACCGTGTCCGGGTCGTCGAACAGTCCACGATCATCGTCGCCAGCGCCGGCTGCATCACCGCCTGCCCCGCCCCGAGCGCGGCCGCAGCGGCCAGTACGGCGGCGGCGGTACCGGCCAGTCCGAGGCCCAGCGCGCCCAGGGCAGAGGTGACCAGGGCGGCGAGCAGGACCGGCAGTGGACCACGCCGCACGATCGCCCGGCCGGCGAACGGCAGCACGATCAGCGCGGCCACGGCGAAGACGGCGAGGACGAGCCCCGCCGTCATGGCCCCCAGTCCCCGCACCTGCGACACATAGACGTACAGGTAGGGGACGGTGAAACCGAGCCCGAACGCGCTGAGTGCGTTGCCCACGTGGATCCGGCGCATCGCTGCGCCCTTCGCCCTGGTCACGTTCACCTCTCTCACTAGTTAGATCTGAAGACTTCAAAGCTAAACTTCGAACCTAAAGATTATATTCCGAAGGACTTCAAGGCAAAGTCGCCCCATGCGATACTGCGCACATGGCCGAGCCCCCCGGCGTCACTGAGCCGACCCTCGAAGAGCAGATCGCCGCCTACCAGCGCGAGTTCCAGGGCCTCGACCCACAGGTGGAGAAGATCGTCTCGGCGCTCTCCCGCCTCAACCGGCGGATGAACGTCGCCTATGGCCGCCAGACGGCCGAGCTCGGCATCAGCAACGCCGAGTGGGAGGTCCTCAAGGCCCTCGTCCTCTCCGGTGCCCCTTACCGGCTCGGTCCCAGCGACCTGGCCAAGCGCCTCGGTCTGACGCCGGCCGCCATGACCCACCGGATCGACCGCATGGTCGCCGAGGGACTGGTGACCCGGGAGCGGGACGAGTCCAACCGGGTCCGGGTGATCGTGGAGCTGACACCCGAGGGCCGGGGGAAGTGGCTGGAGGCCATGCGCCTGGCGACGGTCTTCGAGGAGGACCTGCTCCAGGACCTCTCCGCGCAGGAGCGGACGGCCCTCGGCGAGGTCCTGACCAGGCTTCTGCGCCGGGTGGAGCACGCGCAGCCGGACGCCGGCGGCCGGCTCAGCGACCTCGACTGAAAAGATCTTGACAGCGCTCCTTGACACCGCTCACCCGGATCCGTAAGGTTCGTCGGGTTGCCACGGAGCTGTAACGGTTCTTCGGTGACACCTCCGCCGCTGAAGCGGCACCCAAACCATCAGTACGATCGCCCGTCAGGGTTGAATTCGGCGTGCCCGAATTCAATTCGAATCGGGTACGGCAGCTCGATTAGGAGCTGCCGGACGGATCCGCTAAGGTTTGAGACGTCGGAAGGGCCCAACGGGCCACGAGGACAACCCCCTCTGACGGGGAATCAGACGCCGAAAGGTTCTGGTAGAGTCGGAACCGCCGGAAAGGAAACCGCGAAACAAAAGCGGGAGCCTGGAAAGCACCGAGGAAATCGGATCGGGAAACGGTCTGATAGAGTCGGAA
>NZ_JBEOWF010000035.1:0-119097 GCF_040295925.1 Streptomyces sp. NPDC002588 | reverse complement strand
CCCTGCTTTACGCCTTGGGCTGCCGGGACCCCACACCCCATCGGAATGCCGGCCCAATCCCCCCAATACCACCGCGGGTTCCCCCTGGCGCAGGACGCACCGAGGCCCGGCACCCTGTGTACACAGGGTGCCGGGCCTCGGTGACGACGGTCTGCCGCGGTACGTCAGTGGGCGTGGCTGTGGCCGTGGCCCGCGGCGGCCGGCTCTTCCTCTTCCTTCTTCTCGACGACCAGGGTCTCGGTCGTCAGGAGGAGGGAGGCGATGGACGCGGCGTTCTCCAGGGCGGAGCGGGTGACCTTGACCGGGTCGATGACGCCGGCCTTGACCAGGTCGCCGTACTCGCCGGTGGCGGCGTTGAAGCCCTGGCCCTTTTCGAGCTCGGCGACCTTGGAGGTGATGACGTAGCCCTCCAGGCCGGCGTTCTCGGCGATCCAGCGCAGCGGCTCGACGACGGCGCGGCGGACGACCGCGACACCGGTGGCCTCGTCGCCGGTCTTGCCCAGGCCGTCCTCCAGCACCTTGGCGGCGTGGACGAGCGCGGAGCCACCACCGGAGACGATGCCCTCCTCGACCGCGGCGCGGGTCGCGGAGATGGCGTCCTCCAGACGGTGCTTCTTCTCCTTCAGCTCCACCTCGGTGGCGGCGCCGACCTTGATCACGCACACGCCGCCGGCCAGCTTCGCGAGGCGCTCCTGGAGCTTCTCGCGGTCCCAGTCGGAGTCGGTGTTCTCGATCTCGGCCTTGATCTGGCCGACCCGGCCCTGGACCTCGGAGGAGTCGCCGGCACCGTCGACGACCGTGGTGTCGTCCTTGGTGACGGTGACACGGCGGGCGGAGCCGAGCACGTCGACGCCGACCTGGTCGAGCTTGAGGCCGACCTCCTCGGAGATGACGGTGGCACCGGTGAGGACCGCCAGGTCCTGCAGCATCGCCTTGCGACGGTCACCGAAGCCGGGGGCCTTGACCGCGACCGCGTTGAAGGTGCCGCGGATCTTGTTGACGACGAGGGTCGACAGGGCCTCGCCCTCGACGTCCTCGGCGATGATCAGCAGCGGCCGGGAGGAGTTGGTCTGGATGACCTTCTCGAGCAGCGGCAGCAGGTCGGCGATGGAGCCGATCTTGCTCTGGTTGATGAGGATGTAGGGGTCCTCGAGGACGGCCTCCATGCGCTCCTGGTCCGTCACGAAGTACGGCGACAGGTAGCCCTTGTCGAAGGCCATGCCCTCGGTGAAGTCCAGCTCCAGACCGAAGGTGTTGGACTCCTCGACGGTGATGACACCGTCCTTGCCGACCTTGTCCATCGCCTCGGCGATGAGCTCGCCGACCTGCTGGTCCTGGGCGGACAGCGCGGCGACGGCCGCGATGTCGGCCTTGTCGTCGATCGGGCGGGCGGTGGCCAGCAGGTCGTCGGAGACGGCCTTCACCGCGGCGTCGATGCCCTTCTTCAGGGCGGCCGGGGAGGCGCCGGCGGCGACGTTGCGCAGACCCTCGCGGACGAGCGCCTGGGCCAGGACGGTGGCGGTGGTGGTGCCGTCACCCGCGATGTCGTTGGTCTTGGTCGCCACCTCCTTCACGAGCTGGGCGCCGAGGTTCTCGTACGGGTCGTCGAGCTCGACCTCGCGGGCGATGGTGACGCCGTCGTTGGTGATGGTCGGGGCGCCGAACTTCTTGTCGATGACGACGTTGCGGCCCTTGGGGCCGATCGTCACCTTGACCGTGTCGGCCAGCTTGTTGACGCCGCGCTCGAGGGCGCGACGGGCGTCCTCGTCGAACTTCAGGATCTTCGCCATGGGAGCGGTTCAGCCCTCTCGGAAAACGTGGGAGAAACGAACTGCGCCCCCAGCACCCGGCTTCACAAAGTCGCGGGGCCAGGAGCGCAGTTCACTGCAAATCTGGGTGAATTACTTCTCGATGATCGCGAGGACGTCGCGAGCCGAGAGGACGAGGTACTCCTCGCCGTTGTACTTCACCTCGGTGCCGCCGTACTTGCTGTACAGGACGACGTCGCCGACCTTGACGTCGAGCGGCAGGCGCTCGCCGTTCTCGAAGCGGCCCGGGCCCACGGCGAGGACGGCACCCTCCTGGGGCTTCTCCTTCGCGGTGTCCGGGATGACCAGGCCAGAGGCCGTGGTCTGCTCGGCGTCGAGCGGCTGGACCACGATGCGGTCCTCGAGCGGCTTGATGGCAACCTTGGAGCTGGTGGTCGTCACGATCCGACCTCCCCCTTCGGAGATCTCACGGGGCTAACTGTCTGAGGTGGCGACCAGGTGGATCCGTCGTCGCGGGTGCCGGACCTGCCCGTCGCGTATTGGCACTCTCCAGGGGGGAGTGCCAGAACCGAGACTATGACCGCGATTAGCACTCGGTCAAGCGGACTGCTAATCCCTGCGGCGCGTCGGTGGGGTTTCGGCCCTGAACGGGCCTCGTCCGCGCATGTCGCAAGGCCCGAAGGACATGTATGGCACGGCCTGCCTACAGGTGGTCCTCCAGCCGCCCCACCGTCAGGCCCTGGTCCCGGATCAGCCGCAGCAGGCGGGTGGTCCGTTCCGTCAGGCCCGGGCCCATCGACTCGTCCGGGTCCACGGCGATGACGTCCCCGGGGCGCAGGGCACGGGGACCGTGGGTGTAGGTCAGTCCGGCGGGGCCCATGGAGGCACGCCAGAGGACGAGGGCCGTGATGCCGCAGTCGGCCGCCGCGCGCAGGGTGGTGGTGTCGTACGTGCCGTAGGGCGGGCGGAACAGGCGGGGGCGCAGGCCGAAGCGGGAGCGCAGTTTCTCCTGCTGGCCGCAGATCTCGGCGCGCTGACCGGCGTAGGGCAGGCCGCGCAGGGCCGCGTGGTCGAGGGTGTGGTTCTGCAGGCTCGCGCCGACCGACCGGAGACGGGCGAAGTGGGCGTAGCCGGGGCCCACCACGCTGTCGGTGAGGAACATGCTGACGGGCAGCCGGAGTTCGCGGACCAGGTCGACGAAGCGGGGGTCGCGTTCGGCGCCGTCGTCGTAGGTGAGGAAGACGGCGTTGTCGCGGGTCGGGAGGCGGTCGACGACCGGCGGGAGAGCGGCGGAGGCGTCACCACCGCCCTGCGAGCCGTCGCGGCCGGCCGCCGGGGCCGGGCCCGGATGCACCCGCTGTGCCGCCTTCTTGCCCAGCCGCTCGATGGGGTCGACGGACTGGGCGCAGCCGGCCAGGAGCAACAGGGCGGCCGACAGTGCGGCGGCCGCCCGCCTCCGCGCCCTCACAGGTAGTCCTCCAGGCGTGCCACCGCGTATCCCTTCGCCGTCACCTTGTCGAGGAACCGGCGGACCATGTCGGGCATCGTGCCCTTCCAGTCGCCCCGGCCGCGGAAGTGGCTCAGGACGATGTCGCCGGGGTGCAGGTCGCCGTCCCCCTCGCGGTACTCCCAGTGGTCGACGAAGACCTCCTCGTCCCAGAGTGGGGCGTACTTCACGCCGCAGGACTTCGCGGCGACCAGCGTGTCGCGGTTGTAGTTGCCGTAGGGCGGCCGGAAGAGGGCGGGGCGTTCGCCGTACCGCTCGCGGAGGACGTTCTGCATGCCGCAGATCTCGTGCTTCTGCTGCTTGTAGGACAGGTCCGGCAGGTAGGGGTGGTGGAGGGTGTGGTTGTTCAGGGTCACGCCCAGGTCCCGCATCTTCCTGAAGTACGCGTAGTCGTCCTTGATCAGGTAGTCGCTGAGGAAGGCGGTGTACGGGACCCTCAGCTCGCTCGTCATGCGCAGGAACGCCGGATCCTTCTCGGCGCCGTCGTCGATGGTGAGGAAGACGACCTTGCGCTTGGTGGGGATGCCGGTGAAGACCGGGGGGAGGCGGCGTTCCTCGTGGTCCTCGACCTCGAAGCCCTCGCGGGTGGTGATCTTCGGCTTCACTGCGGGCGGCGCCGGCGCGGTGAGCGGGACCTTCTTCAGGCCCCAGCGTCCGGCGGCGGCGACCCGGGCGGCATGTTCGGCGCGGAGGCGGTCGGCGTAGGAGTGGAGGGCGCGGGCCGGGAGCGCCGCCCGGGCCGCCTCCTGACCGGGGGCGGGGTCGGCTCCGGCGCGCCCGCCGCCCTCCGCGCAGCCGGCCACGATGGCGGTCAGGGCCAGCAGAGCGAGGCCCCCGCGGACTCCGGCCCGCCGCCGCCAGACAGCCCCGGAAGCACCAGGAACGCCGGAAACCCCCGAAGCCGCAGACCCTCCAGAAGCAGCATTCTTGTCATTTTGTACGACAGCTCCCATGGCGCCGGATCCTCGCAGCCCGGGCTCCCCGACCCGCCCCGACACCGCCACCGGCCCGGCGGCGTCCACCGACTGGCCCACAAGCACACCGACTGGTCACGAGCACACCGGCTGCTCCACGAGCACACCGGCCGGCCCACGAGCACACCGGCTGGGCCAAGAGCGCACCGGCTGACCGACAATGGGCCGGTGAACGACCTCGCTCCCCTCCTCAGTCCCGAAGGCCGGGCCCTGCTCGATGCCGTGCGGGGGACCGCCCCCGCCGATGAGCTCGCCGTCGCCACCCGGCTGCGCCGCGATCACCCCGCCGAACTGGTGTCGGCGGCGCTCGGCCAGGCCCGGCTGCGGCAGCGGGCGGTGGCGAAGTTCGGGGCCGAGGACGCCGGGCGGATGTTCTTCACCCCGAACGGTGTGGAGCAGTCGACGCGGGCGAGCGTGGCCGCGTACCGGGCGGAGCGGATGAGGGAGCTCGGCGTGACCTCCGTGGCCGACCTGTGCTGCGGGATCGGCGGTGACGCCATCGCGCTCGCCCGGGCCGGGATCCGCGTCCTCGCCGTCGACCGCGATCCGCTGACGGCCGCGGCGGCCCGGGCCAACGCCGAGGCGCTGGGGCTGGCCGACCTCATCGACGTACGGGAGGCGGACGTCACCGAGGTGGACACCGGCGGCCACGACGCCGTGTTCGTGGATCCGGCGCGCCGGGGCGGGCGGGGACGCATCTTCGATCCGGAGGCGTACTCGCCGCCGCTCTCCTGGGCGACCGGGGCCGCCCTCGCTGCCCCGCACGCCGCCCTGAAGGTCGCGCCGGGCATTCCGCACGAGGCGGTGCCCGCCGGGGCGGAGGCCGAGTGGATCTCGGACGGCGGGGATGTGAAGGAGGCGGTGCTGTGGTTCGGGACCGCGCCGGGGGCGGTGCGGGCGACACTGCTGCCCGGGCCGCGGACCCTGCTCGGCACCGGGCTGCCCGATCCCGCGGTGCGGCCCCTCGGGCGTTACCTCTACGAGCCCGACGGCGCCGTCATCCGGTCCCATCTGGTCGCCGAGGTCGCGCGGGAGCTGGACGGCGGGCTGATCGACGAGACCATCGCGTACGTCACCGCCGACGAGCTGCGCCCCACCGCGTACGCCTCCGCCTACCGGATCACCGACCAGCTCCCCTTCAACGTCAAGAAGTTGAAGGCTCTGTTGCGGGAGCGCGAGGTCGGGATCCTGACCGTGAAGAAGCGCGGGTCGGCGGTGGAGCCGGAGGAGCTGCGCCGGAAGGTGCTGCCCAAGCCGCACGGGCCGCACGCGGCGACCGTGTTCCTCACCCGGGTGGCCGGGGCCCCGGCCATGCTGATCGGAGCCCCGGCGGAGCCCACCGCAGGCCGGTGATCGCGTACTTCGCGTTCGCGCCGTCCGTGTCGACGTACGACTGCTACGAGTCCCCGCACCGGGCCGCCCGCGCCCGCAGCAGTTCCCGCTCCCTCGTGTTGCCCGTCAGCTCAGCCGCGCGTTCGAACTCGGCCCGCGCCTGGGCCGTACGGCCGAGGCGCAGCAGCAGGTCGCCGCGGACGCTGGGCAGCAGGTGGTAGTCGCGGAGGGCCGGTTCGGCGGCGAGGGCGTCGACGATCCGCAGTGCCGGGCCCGGGCCTTCAGCCATCGAGACGGCGACCGCGCGGTTGAGTTCGACGACCGGGGACGGGGCGCGGGCGGCGAGCAGGCCGTACAGGCGCGCGATGGCCGTCCAGTCGGTGTCCCCGTAGGTGTGGGCGTGCGCGTGGCAGGCGGCGATGGCGGCCTGGAGGGCGTACGGGCCGGGGGCGCCGGTGGCCGCGGCGCCGGCCCGGTCCAGGGCGGTGATGCCGCGGGCGATCAGCATGCGGTTCCAGCGGCGCCGGTTCTGGTCCTCCAGGAGGACCGGGGTGCCGTCGGGGGCGGTGCGGGCGGCCGTGCGGGAGGCCTGGAACTCCAGCAGGGAGACCAGGCCGTGCACCTCGGGCTCCTTCGGCATCAGGGCGGCCAGCTGCCGGGCCAGCCGCAGCGCGTCCTCGCACAGCGCCGGGCGCAGGAGGTCGTCGCCCGCGGTGGCCGCGTACCCCTCGTTGAAGATCAGGTAGATGACGTCGAGGACCGAGCCGAGCCGGGCCTCGCGGTCGGGGCCGTACGGCACCTCGAAGGCGACGTTCTTCGTGGCGAGGGTGCGTTTCGCCCGGACGATGCGCTGCGCGACCGTGGGTTCGGGGACCAGGAAGGCACGGGCGATCTCGGGCGTCGTCAGGCCGCCGAGCAGGCGCAGGGTGAGGGCGGTGCGGGCCTCCGGGGACAGCACGGGATGGCAGGTGGTGAAGACGAGCCGGAGCAGGTCGTCGTCGATGTCGTCGGGGGCCGCGGGCTCCTGCGGCGGAGGGACGTCCTCGAGGTCCCGGCCGATCTCCTGGAGCTTGCGGGCGTAGGTCTCCCGGCGCCGCACCAGGTCGACGGCGCGGCGGCGGGCGATGGTGGTGAGCCAGGCGCCCGGGTGGTCCGGCACACCGCTGTGCGGCCACTGCTCCAGCGCGGCGACCAGCGCGTCCTGCGCCAGTTCCTCGGCGATGCCGACGTCCCGGACGACCCGGGTGACGACGGCGACGACCCGCGGGAACTCCATGCGGAAGACGGTCTCGATCGCGTGTGCGGCGGTGGGCTGTGGCGGTGACTGCACAACCCACCATGCAACACCCTCGGACGTCCCGGGGCCAACGCGACCCGGGCTCTCAGCCCTCGGCGATCTCCCGCACCTCACAGGTGACGGTCCAGAACTCCTCGTGCACCTTCAGGAACCGCTTCGTCCACTCGAGCGCCTCGGCCATGTCCTTGCACTGCATGAGGGCGTAGCCGCCGACGACCTCCTTGGACTCGGTGAAGGGCCCGTCGGTGACGGAGAGCTTCCCGCCCTCCCAGTGCACGCGGGCACCCTGCGCGGACGGCGTCAGGCCGGCGGTGTCGAGCATGACGCCCGCCTTGGTGATCTCCTCGATCAGTTCGCCCATCCGCTGCATCAGCTCGGGGCTGGGGCCCTCGGCGGGGGCGGAGGCCTCGTCGATCTTCACGAGCGACAGGTAACGGGGCATGGTGACTCCTTCGGTCGGGAGGCCGGGTCTTTCCGGCCTCTCACCCGTGTGTCGATCGGGGGACCCCGGGATCGACACACGCCGCGGATTTCTTCGGATATTTTCTCCGCGACGCGTCATCACCGCCGGTCATCACCGCCTGTCACCACCTCCTGGCGCCCCAGCCCGTCACCCCAGCGCGCGGCCGAACGCCGCCTTCGCGTAGGGCGCGCCCACCGTCCGTCCGCCGAACGTGAACGCCGCGTCCGTCACGATGCCCGTCGGACGGCCCCGCAGCGACCAGACCGCGCCGTCACCCGAGTTCTCGTGGGGCGCGGCGGCCGCGAGGTCGGCGTAGCCGTTGCCGTTGATGTCGAGGAGGCGGACCGCGCCGCCGAAGTCGTCGCCCGTCTCCACGGCGCCGGGGACGCCCTTGGTGTCCTGGGTGAAGGCCTGGGCGCCGTTGCCGGTCAGGCCGCCGCGGCTGCCGTAGAGGATGTCGACGACACCCGCGCCGTCGTCGTAGCCGAGTTCCTCGCCGGGCGCGCCGACGGCCACGTCGTCGTAGCCGTCGCCGTTGACGTCGCCGACCGACACGGCGCCGCCGAACAGGTCCACGGTCTCCCGCCCGCCGGGGACTCCGGGCGTGTTCTGGCTGTACGTCTTCCAGGTGGACGCGGGCCTGAGGCCGGCGGCCGAGCCGCGGGCCACGACGACCGTCGAGTTGTCCTCGTCGCCGCGCACGACGTCGTCGTAGCCGTCGCCGTCGACGTCGCCGAAGGCCACCCCGCCGGCGCCGGCGGGGGCCTGGGCGGAGGTGAACGTGGCGCCGGCGGACGAGGAGGAGCCGAGGTAGAAGGTGGAGCCGAAGCCGCCGTCGCCGGTGTAGACGGTCAGTGCGAGGTCGTCGCGTCCGTCGCCGTTGACGTCCCCGGCGGCGCTGTCGAGCACGTCGTCGTACCGGAAGTCGTCCGGGCCGAAGTCCCGGGTGGCGGCCGGCTTGCCGGCGCGGGAGAGCGGGCCGGTCCAGACGGTGGCCGTGGTGCCGAAGGGGTCGTCGACCTGGGAGCGGCCGCCGCGGAAGAGGGCCAGGTCCTGCTTGCCGTCGCCGTCGAAGTCGCCGGTCTGGGTGACCGAGGCGGGGACGGAAACACCGCCGGACAGACCGCCCCTGCCGCCCCAGACGACGACCGCGTCCCGTGTCGTGCGGGTCTGCCCGACGACGAGGTCCGTGCGCCCGTCGCCGTCCAGGTCGCCCTTGGACAGCTGGATGCCGAATCGCTCGCCCGCGGCGGGGCTGCCCGGGATGCCGGTCGTGGCGCGGCTGACGACCGTGCGCCGGGTCTTGGTCAGGCCGTGCGGGCCGCCGTACATGACGACGACGTAGCCCGCCTCCTTCTGCCCGCTCACCGTGCCGTTCGGGGCGCCGATCGCGAGGTCCTGGTAGCCGTCGCCGTCGAAGTCGTCACGGACGGAGTGCGGGGTCGCCGCCTCGGCGTGGCCCGTCAGGACGGACGGGACCGCGCCCAGCGCCAGCACTCCGGCCACGAAAGGCACGGTCCATGTCTTGTACGAACGCAGAGTGGACACCAGGAAACCCCCTTGTTACGGCGACACCGTCACCGCAACAGACACCTCGGGGCTCCCGAAAGTTGTGGCGACCGGCCCGGCGTCAGCGCAGCGACTCCCACAGCTCGCTCGCCTCCGGCTCGTCGGCCACCACCCGGTTGGGGTCGGACGGGGCCGTCACGACCGGCATGGTGACCGTCCTGACCTTGTCGGCGCCGAGGCCCTCGAGGCTCCGGCCGAGCTCCATCAGTTCGCTCAGCGAGTTCAGCCCGGTGTCGGTGGTGAGGCTGCCGGTGATCGCGTCGGCGACCTTGTAGAGCTTGGCGGGGCTGGTGAGGAGGTCGGTGGCGGCGATCTGTTCCAGCAGGGCCTTGACCAGCTTCTGCTGGAGCTTGATGCGGCCGAGGTCGCTGCCGTCGCCTATGCCGTGCCGGGTGCGGGCGAGCGCGAGGGCCTTCTTGCCGTCGAGGTGGTGGGTCCCGGCCTCGAGGTGGAGATGGCTGTCGTCGTCGTCGATGTCCTCGTCGGTGGTGACGGTGACCCCGCCGAGCGCGTTCACCAGCTTCGCGAAGCCGGAGAAGTCGACCTCGATGTAGTGGTCCATCCGGACGTCGGTGATCGACTCGACGGTCTTGACCGCGCAGACGGGTCCGCCCACCGAGTACGCGCTGTTGAACATCGCGCCGTAGGCCACCGCCGAGGTGCCGCCGGAGGTCAGCGGGCAGGACGGGCGGGTGACGAGGGTGTCGCGGGGGATGCTGACGACGGTCGCGCTGGTCCGTCCCGCGTCGATGTGCACCACCATGGCGGTGTCGGAGCGGGCGCCGCCGCTGTCGCCGCCGCCGAGTTCCTGGTTCTCCTTGCCGCTGCGCGAGTCGGAGCCGAGGACCAGGATGTTCACGGCCTCGGTGGGCAGCGGCGTGGCGGAGGCCGAACCCGACGGGGTCGGCGTGGTGACCGCCTTCGCCGGGCGGTTGTCGCCGAGCGCGCTGTCGATGTCGACGCTCTTGATGTTGTCGTTGAGGTGCCAGTAGACCCAGCCGCCCGCCCCGATGCCGAGCACCAGGGTGGTGGCCAGTGCGAGGCCGGCGGCCTTCACCACTCTCGACCGCCGGCCCGCTCTTCTGCCGTCTTCGCCGTGCTCCTCGCGTCGCGTCACGGGGAGCAACGTAGGTGGGGATTATTAGCGGACTGTTAGGACGGCGAGCCCGACCGGGATTTCTTGTGAAAATCTCAGGATTCTCAGCTCACCGTCACGGTCGGCACCGGATTGCTGCCGCTCCAGCTCGCGTTGAACCCGAAGCTCACCGAGCCGCCGTCCGGCACCGAGCCGTTGTAGGTCGCGTTGACGCAGGACACCACCGCGCCCGACTGGGTACAGCCGGCGTTCCAGGCCTGGGTGATCTGCTGGCCCGCCCCGAACGTCCAGGTCGCCCGCCAGGACGACAGGGCCGCACCCGAGCAGGAGATCGTCACGTTCCCGGTGAACCCGGTGTTCCACTGGCTGCCCACGCTGTACGCCGCCGTGCACGCACCGGCCGGCGGGGGCGTGGTCGTGCCTCCGAGTGCCTCCGCGATGCCGTAGTACGCCGGTTTCGGCGCGTAGTTCGCGTCGTACGGCGTCGCCGCCCCGTACCCGGGGAAGGTGCTGTCGACCCACGAGTCGGAGTCGGTGAAGCCCCACACGGTGAGGTTCACACAGCGCGCGACCGCCACGCAGGCCGCGGTGACCGCCTTGTAGTCGGCCTTCTGCTGGGCGAGTTCGGCGCTGTCGGCGGGCAGCGCCATCCGGATGTCCAGCTCGGTGATCGCCACGTCGACACCGAGGTCGGCGAAGCGCTGGATGTTCTGCTGGAGGGTGGACGGCACCTGACCGAGGACGAGGTGGGCCTGGAGTCCGACCCCGTCGATCGGAACCCCGCGCTCCTTCAGCGACCTGACCAGGTTGTAGAGGGCGGTGGACTTCGCGTTGACGCCCTCGACGTTGTAGTCGTTGATGTACAGCCTGGCGGCCGGGTCGGCGGCCCGCGCCCAGGTCAGGGCATTGGCGATGTAGTCGGCGCCGAGGCCGTTGTACCAGAGGGTCGAGCGGTAGGTGCCGTCCTCGTTGAAGGGCTCGTTGACGACGTCCCAGGCGGCGATCTTCCCCTGGTAGCGGCCGACCTCGGTGGTGATGTGGTTCTGCAGCAGGGTGGTCAGCTGCGCCGACGTCCAGCTGCCGTTGGTCAGCCAGCTCGGGTTCTGGCTGTGCCAGACCAGGGTGTGGCCGCGCACCTGCTGGCCGTGCGCCTGGGCGAAGGCCACGATCTGGTCGGCCTCCGTCCAGTTGAAGCCGCCCTGCGTCGGCTCCACCGAGCCCCACTTCATGGCGTTGCCGGGGGTGAGGGAGCCGAACTGCGCCCCCGCGATGTCGCCGTAGGTCCCGGTGAGCTTGGAGCCGGTGACCGCCGTGCCGACGACCTTGCCCTTGGCCGCGCCGAGGTCGCGCAGCGGGGTGTCGGCGGCGTGCGCCGCCGGTGCCGTGAACAGCAGCGCGAGGCCGGACACGAGCGCCGCCAGGGACAGGCCTGTTCTCAGAGATCTCGTGCGGGTGGATCTCATGCGGGTGCCTCCGAAAGTTTCGGTCGTGCAACCGATTGGCTTCGGAGGAGTGTGGAGGCGCCCCCCGCACCCGTCAATACGTCAGCTTCCAGCCACCGGCGGCGGCGCCGTGCTCGTCCGCACCACCAGGCTCGTCGCCAGCTCCACCCGCGTCGCCGCCGGCGCCTCCTCGGACGACGCGGACCGCCCGAGCTCCAGCACCAGCCGGGCCGCCGCCTCCGCCATCTCCGTCAGCGGCTGCCGTACGGTCGTCAGCGGCGGCCCCACCCAGCGGGCCACCGGAAGATCGTCGAAGCCGACCACGCTCACGTCCTCCGGGATCCTGAGCCCCAGCTCACGGGCGGCCTCGTAGCAGCCGAGGGCCTGCAGGTCGTTGCCTGCGAACACGGCGGTGGGCCGGTCGGGGCGGTCCAGCAGCTCACGGCCGAGCCGGTAGCCGGTCTCGTGGTGGAAGTCCCCCGTCTTGACCAGTCCCTGCTCGACCGGCAGCCCGGCGGTCTCCAGCGCGGCCCGGTAGCCGTCGATCCGGGCCCGGCTGCACATCATCTGCGGGGGCCCGCTGATCGCCCCGATCCGCCGGTGCCCGAGCTCGACCAGATGCCGGGTGGCGGCGAGCCCGCCCTGCCAGTTGGTCGCCCCGATCGACGGCACGTCGGCGCCCGGGTCGCCGGCCGGGTCCATCACCACGAACGGGATGGAACGGCTGGTCAGCAGCGCCCGCTGGGACTCGTCGAGCCCGGAGAGGACGAGCACGACCCCGTGCGGACGGCGGGCCGCGACCTGGTCGGCCCAGGTCCGCCCGGGAGTGAGCCGCCCGGCGCTCTCGCTCAGCACCACGCTCAGCCCGGCGTCCCGCGCCACGTTCTCCACTCCCCGGATGACCTCCATCGCCCAGGCGCTCTCCAGTTCGTGGAACACCAGGTCGATCAGTGGCGAACGGGTCGCCTCGGCGCGCCGGCGCCGGTAGCCGTGGGCGCGCAGCAGTTCCTCCACCCGGGTGCGGGTCGCGGGGGCGACGTCCGCGCGGCCGTTGAGGACCTTCGAAACAGTCGGTGCCGAGACGCCCGCCTCGCGGGCGATCTCCGCGAGCGTGGCGGTCTGCGTCAGCCGCGCTCCTGTCCGCGTTCCCGCGGGCTCCGAGGAAGTCATGGCGGCGATCGTATCCCCGCACCCCCTCTTGACGAACCTTGTGCGGCACCATAGGTTCCCGGAACATTCGAAGTGTGTTACGAAACATTCGAGTTCTTCGGGACAGGAGTTTCATGACCACCGCCCCCTGGCGTGACCCCGCTCTGCCCGCCGCCGCCCGTGTCGACGACCTCCTCTCCCGAATGACCCTGGAGGAGAAGACCGCCCAGCTGTACGGCGTGTGGGTCGGCGCCACGACGGACGGCGACGGAGTCGCCCCGCACCAGCACGACATGACCGCCGACTACGACTGGAACGAACTGATCACCCGCGGGCTCGGCCAGCTGACCCGTTCCTTCGGCACCGCCCCGGTGGACCCCGCGACGGGCGCCCGCGCCCTGGCCCTGGCCCAGCACCGCATCGCCGCCGCCGGCCGCTTCGGCATCCCGGCCGTCGCCCACGAGGAGTGCCTGGCCGGCTTCACCGCCTGGCGGGCCACCGCCTACCCGGTCCCGCTGGCCTGGGGCGCCGCCTTCCACCCGGAACTGGTGGAGGAGATGGCCCGGGCGATCGGCCGCGACCTGCGCGCGGTCGGCGTCCACCAGGGTCTCGCCCCGGTCCTGGACGTCGTACGCGATCCGCGCTGGGGCCGGGTGGAGGAGACGATCGGCGAGGACCCGTACCTGGTCGGCACGGTCGGCACGGCCTATGTCCGCGGACTCGAGTCCGCGGGCGTCGTCGCCACGCTCAAGCACTTCGCCGGATACGCCTCCTCGGCGGGCGCCCGCAACCAGGCACCGGTCCGGGCGGGCACCCGCGAGTTCGCGGACGTCACCCTGCCGCCCTTCGAGATGGCGCTGCGCGAGGGCGGCGCGCGCTCGGTGATGGCGGCGTACACCGAACGGGACGGGGTCCCCTCCTCCGCCGATCCGGAACTGCTCACCGCGCTCCTGCGCGAGGAGTGGGGCTTCACGGGCACGGTCGTCGCCGACTACTTCGGCATCGGCTTCCTCCAGACCCTGCACCGGGTGGCGGGCACCCCGGCCGAGACGGCCGGGCTGGCGCTGGCGGCCGGCATCGATGTCGAGCTGCCGACCGTGAAGTACTACGGCGAGACGCTGACCGCCGCCGTCCGCGCGGGCGAGATCCCGGCGGACCTGGTCGACCGGTCGGCCCGCCGGGTCCTGCTCCAGAAGTGCGAGCTGGGCCTCCTGGACGAGGACTGGCAATCGCCGGTCCCGGAGACGGTCGACCTCGACCGGCCGGAGAACCGCGCCCTGGCCCGCCGGCTGGCGGAGGAGTCGGTGGTCCTCCTCGACAACCCGGACGGCCTGCTCCCCCTCTCCCCCGACACCCGGATCGCGGTGGTCGGCCCGCGGGCGGCGGACTCCCTCGCCATGCTCGGCTGCTACTCCTTCCCGTCCCATGTCCTGCCCCACCACCCCGGGGTGGAGACGGGCGTCGCGATCCCCGCCCTCCTGGACTCCCTGCGGGCCGAACTCCCGGACGCCAAGGTCACGTTCACGGAAGGGTGCCCGGTCTCCGACCCCGACCCGTCCGGCTTCACCGAGGCCATCGCCCGCGCCTCGGAGGCGGACGTGTGCGTGGCCGTGCTCGGCGACCGGGCCGGCCTGTTCGGCCGGGGCACCTCGGGCGAGGGCTGCGATGTGACGGACCTGAACCTCCCCGGCGTCCAGGGCGAGTTGCTGGACGCGCTGGTGGCCACCGGCGTCCCGGTCGTCCTGGTCCTGCTCACCGGCCGCCCGTACGCGCTCGGCCGCTGGCACGGGCGGCTGGGAGCCGTGGTCCAGGCGTTCTTCCCCGGCGAGGAGGGCGGCCCGGCCGTCGCCGGAGTCCTCTCGGGCCGCGTCAACCCCTCCGGCCGCCTCCCGGTGAGCGTGCCGCGCGTACCGGGCGGCCAGCCCTGGACCTACCTCCAGCCGCCGCTGGGCCTGGCGGGCGAGGTCAGCAACGTGGACCCGACACCGCTGTACCCGTTCGGACACGGCCGCTCGTACACGTCCTTCGCCTGGGAGGACTTCACCGGCCCGGCCGCGGAGACCGGCACGGACGGCTCGTACGACCTGTCCGTCACCGTACGCAACACCGGGGACCGGGCGGGGGCGGAGGTCGTCCAGTTGTACCTGCACGACCCGGTGGCGAGCGTGACCCGCCCCGACGTACGGCTGATCGGCTACCGGCGGCTGGAACTGGCGCCCGGCGAGTCGGCCCGCGTGACCTTCGGCTTCCACGCCGACCTGTCCGCCTTCACCGACCGCTCGGGGCGGCGGGTGGTCGAACCGGGCGACCTGGAACTGCGGTTGGGGACGTCGAGCGCGGCGATCCGGGAGGTGGCACGGCTGCGGCTGACGGGAGCGGTACGGGAGGCCGGGGCGGGACGGCGGCTGCACTGCGACGTGGAGGTTTTGCACAACTGAGGTGCGGACGGGGGGTGCCCCCGTGTCAGAATCCGCCGACATGTCGGGCCGGCGGCGGGACAGCGCATGGACACCCCATACCGGAGCGCCACGGAGCGCGCGAGTGGCTGCTGGGCGCCGCCCTGCTGATCCTGGCGTGGCTGCCGACGGCCGTGGCCTGCGCGGCATGCCTCGGTGTCACGCTGTTCTGGCACCCGGACGGTTCCGTGCTCGCCCCCCTGCTGCTGTTCTGGTTCGGTGTCTTCGGCGCCGTCGCGCGCAAGCGCGGACCGCTCCCCGGGCGGGTGGTGCGCCCCGACGACGAACCCGAACTCGCCGCGCTCGTCCGGGACGTGGCCGCCCGCCTCGGCTTCCGCGCACCGCTCCTCGTCCGGATCGTCCCGGAGGTCCAGGCTTCCGTGGGCCGGGTCCGGGTCGCCGGGGTCCGCTCCCACGTCCTCCTCCTGGGCCTGCCCCTCCTGCGCAACCTGACCGAACGCGAGCTGGCCTCGGTCGTCGCGCACGAACTGGCACACGAGCGCCGGGAGAGGGGCCACTGTGCCGCCCTGCTGTCCTACGCCCATGCCCGCCTCGCCGACCGCCTGGACCGCCGTTTCCGCCCCCTCGCGCCGCCGGCCGCCCCGCTTCTGCGCGCCTCCCAGCGGTACCTGTGGCGGACCGAGACGGCCGCCGACGCGGGCGCGGCCGAGGTCGCCGGCACCGAGGCCACCGCGTCGGCGCTGGAGCGGACCGTCACCCTCCACTCCGTCTTCGAGTGCCTCGCCGAACCCTGGCTGTCCGAACTGGCCGAACGCGACGCCTGGCCCAAGGACTTCTACGACGCCCTCGACACCGCGTTCGCCGACCCGCACATGGCGGCCCGCGCCGCCCGCACCGCCGCCGAGGACGACGCGGTCGACCCGTACGCCACGGCCGACCACCCTCCCCTGGCGATCCGCCTCGCCGCACTGCCGACGCGGGCGGGGACGGGGACGTACGGCGCCGCGCCCGTCGCGCTGCGCACGGGCCCGGAGATCGCCCGCTGGTGCACGCGACGACTCGCCCTGCAGAACGGCGAGGAGGAGAACGACGTCCAGCCCGTACGGCTGCTGGCGCTGCCCCCCGAGGAACTGCGCGAACTGAACGACGCCCCGGGCACGGCCCCGTTGTTCCGGGCCACCGGCACGGACACCCCGGCAGCCGCGGTCGCGACGGCCCTGGACACCCTCGCCGACGGCAGCTGGCAGCGGCTGGCCCGCCGCCTGGAACCGCGTCTGCGCCGGGCCCCGGCGGCCGTGCGCGGACAACTGGCCCGGAGGGTCTTCACGGCGGCGGTCGCCGAAGCGCTCGCCGAGACACTGGAGACGTCCCGCTGGACGCCGGCGACCCGCTGGACGACCACGGTCCTGACGTCCCCGGACGGCCGCCGGACCGTGGACCTCCGCGCCCTGGTCGCCGACGCCGTGACCGCCGCCGACCCGGCCGTCCCCCGTGCCCTGCTGAAGGAGACGCCCGCATGACCCGCCCCCTGCGCGCAGGGCTCCTCGGCATCGCCGTCACCCTCACCGGATACGCCCTGTTCGCCGCCTGGCTGGGCCTCCACGCCGCGAGCTACGTGGACGCCCGCGACCGTGCCACGGCCCGGACGACGGGCGTGGTCGTCGAGGACGGCATCGGCGACGACCTCGACATCCGGGTCCGCTGGACGGACGCCGAACACCACACCCATGTCCAGCGCTTCGGCGTCTACGACACCGACCGCTACTCCAAGGGTGCGGACTTCCCGGTCGCCTACGCCCCCGGCTCCCGGGAGGGCTTTCCGGCCGACCCGGACGAGACGGCGGAGGAGGACGACCTGACCGCCCCGATCCTCCTGGCCGCCGCGTCGGCCCTCCCCGTCCTCCTCGTCTGGATCCGGCGCGCCCTGCGGTTCCGCCGGACGGCCCGCCGCCCCGGCCGGCCCATGACGGCACGCGTCCGCGCCGGCACCCGCAGGGCGCTCTGGCGCGCCTCCACGGCGACCTGGCTGCAGCTGACGGCACCGGAGGGCCACGAGCACTGGCAGCGGGTCATGTGGCATCCCGCCCTGCACGACCCACCGGCCGAAATCCCCGTGACCGTGCACGGCACGGGCACCGTCGTGGCCGTCCTCCCCGACGGCACCCGCCTGGTCCCCCTGGGGCGGCTGCGGGAACATCCCCCGGCCACCGTCCTCTTCCACGACGACGAGACCGTCCGCGCGGACCTGCGGGACGCGTTCGTCCTCCCGCCCGGCATCGCCGTACGCCCCGCACCGCCCTGGCCCGAGGGCGCCCGGAGAGCCGCCGTCGGCACCGCCCTCGGCCTCGTCACGGGCCTCCTCCTGACGGGCCCGACCCTGACCGGCACGGTGGCCTTCGCCCTCGGCGGCGCGACCTTGTTCACCTCGGTGTGGGCGCTGTCGGCACCGCAGCCGTAGCCCGGCCGCAGCCTCGTTGTCAGTGGCCCCCCTTACCTTCCGCCCATGGACATCTCACTGCCGCAGTCCCTGCCACCGGGCAGGATCGTCGAGTCGTACGGCCAGGACGGCCTCCTGGTGTGGATGAGCGAGCGCAAGCTCCTGGACGCGGACGTGTGGTGGCAGCGCCTCTACGCCGAGCGGGCACGGACGGGGCTGTATCCGGTGCTGCTCGAGTACACGGAGGACACGTACGAGTTCAAGACCGACGGGGACGGCCCGGTCGACGCCGCCGCGTACCTCCGGGGCGAGTGGAATCCGCGCTCCTGGCCGGTCTTCCCCGAGTGGCCGGGCCTGGCCGCACCGGCCTCGACGGGACCGGACCCCGACCTGTGCGCGGCCGAGGCCGCCACCGCCGTCGTACGCGAGGACCGGGCCCGCTGCCTGGCGCTGGTCCAGGCCGAGCGGGGCTCCGACGTACCGGTCGTCCTGGGCTGGCCGGGAATGGGCAACCACATGACCGCGGACGAACTGTCAGGGGTGCTCCGCTCCTGGGAGGACCGCTTCGGAGCGCGTCTCGTCGGCCTCACCCACGGCGAGACGCTCCTCTCGGCCGCGGCTCCCCCACGCGACCTCCACGAGGCCCACGTCCTGGCCTGCGAGCACTACCTGGCCTGCCCCGACGTGTTCCACAACAACTTCGACGACTGGGAGAACACGTATCCGCAGGAACTCCTGACCCTGCGCCGGTGGCGGTTCTGGTGGGACTGAGGGGGTCTATTCAGCCCGTCCGCTCCGCCCCCGTCGCGAAGAAGCGCTCCACGTACTCCCCCGGCGGGAGCGTGCTCTCGCGCATGAGGGAGAAGACCTCGGCACCCTCGCCGGGCGGGTCGCCCAGCAGGTAGCTCTCGGCGAAGCGGACGTACTCGACGCCGTCGACGTCCTCGCAGTATCGGGCGGCCTCCGCCTCCGCGCGGGCGATCGCCTCGTCGCAGGAGCGGGCGGTCCAGAGCGTGACGCGTTCCTCGTAGGTGCCCAGGCGGGCGTGGCGGAAGACGCAGCGGACGGCGTACCAGGAGCGTTCCAGTGACTCGAAGCGCCAGCGGTGGACCGGGCGGGTCACCGACTCCGGCGGCGGATCCGGGAGTTCGGGAAGCCCGGCGTCGTCGTACTCCGCGTCCCACCACGTGATGACCAGGACCCGGTCCTGCGGGGCACGGAAGGTCTCGCGGCGCAGGGGCCGTTCCGGGAGGGGCTGGGCTTCGGCCCAGCCGACGAGGTCGGGGCCGCCGCCCGCGACCGCCCGGGCCTCCCACATCAGCGCGACCGTCATGAGTACAGGTTGTCCCCACTGACCTCGTGCACATGGTCGTGGTCCTGGCCGGTGCCGGGGACGTGCGGGTCCGTCACCGGGAGGGAGGAGTCGGCCGAGAGGTCCCAGCTCGATGCCGAACGGCCCCTCGCCACCATCTCCGCGCCCAGCGCCGCGACCATCGCGCCGTTGTCCGTGCACAGCTTGGGACGGGGGACGCGCAGACGGACACCGGCCGCCTCGCAGCGCTCCTGGGCCAGCACCCGCAGGCGGGAGTTGGCGGCCACCCCGCCGCCGATCATCAGGTGGTCGACGCCCGCGTCCTTGCAGGCCCGTACCGCCTTGCGGGTCAGGACGTCGACGACGGCCTCCTGGAAGGACGCGGCCACGTCCCGGACCGGGACCTCCTCGCCCGACGCCCGCTTCGCCTCGATCCAGCGGGCGACCGCCGTCTTCAGACCGGAGAAGGAGAAGTCGTACGCCGGGTCGCGCGGGCCGGTCAGACCGCGCGGGAAGGTGATCGCGGCCGGGTCGCCCTCGCGGGCGTAGCGGTCGATGACCGGTCCGCCGGGGAAGCCCAGGTTCAGCACGCGCGCGATCTTGTCGAAGGCCTCGCCCGCCGCGTCGTCGATGGTGGCGCCCATGGGGCGGACGTCCGAGGTGATGTCCGACGACAGCAACAACGACGAGTGGCCTCCGCTCACCAGCAGGGCCATCGTCGGCTCCGGCAGCGGGCCGTGCTCCAGCTGGTCCACGCAGATGTGGGAGGCGAGGTGGTTCACGCCGTAGAGGGGCTTGCCGAGGGCGTAGGCGTACGCCTTCGCCGCCGAGACGCCGACCAGCAGCGCGCCCGCCAGTCCGGGGCCCGCGGTGACCGCGATGCCGTCGAGGTCCTTCGCCGAGACGCCCGCCTCCTTGAGCGCCCGCTCGACGGTCGGGACCATCGCCTCCAGATGGGCGCGGGAGGCGACCTCCGGGACGACACCGCCGAAGCGGGCGTGCTCGTCGACGCTGGAGGCGACGGCGTCCGCCAGCAGGGTGGTGCCCCGGACGATGCCGACGCCGGTCTCGTCGCACGAGGTCTCGATGCCGAGGACGAGGGGTTCGTCAGCCATGGGTGTCGGTTCCTTGTCCTGTTCCCTGTAGTGGAGTCGCCGGGTCGGTGCGGCGCATCACCAGCGCGTCCACGTTCCCCGGCTGGTAGTAGCCGCGCCGGAAGCCGATCGGCTCGAAGCCGAAGCGTTCGTAGAGCTTCTGCGCCCGGACGTTGTCGACCCGGCACTCCAGCATCACTTCGGCGCACTCGAACGCGGTCGCCGCCCGCAGCAGCTCGGCGAGCAGCCGCCCGCCGAGACCGGTGCCCTGCTGGTCGCGGGCGACGGCGATCGTCTGGACGTCGGCGAGGTCTCCGGACGAGGCGAGTCCGGCGTATCCGACGACGCGCCCGCCCTGCTCGGCGACGACATAGCGGCGGGTCGCCTCGGGCCCGCGCGAGTGCGCCAGCTCGGACCAGAACATGCCCCGGGACCAGGTGTCCTCGGGAAACAGGTCCTTCTCCAGCTCCAGCACGGAATCGATGTCCCACCAGCGCATCTCGCGCAGACGAGGAGTCACGGCGTCGGTCACTTGGGGGTGACCACCTTGTAGTTCTTGGGGACCTGGGCGTCCGGCCGGCGCAGGTACAGCGGGCGCGGGTCGGGGAGTTCACCGCCCGCGGCGAGCCGCTCGACTGCCAGCGAGGCCAGCGCGGCCGCCGAGACGTGCTCCGGCTCGTGCGCCTCGGGGAAGGTGTCCGGGTACAGCAGCGCGCCCGCGCCGACGGCCGGCAGCCCGGCCACCTGCTCGGCGATCTCGGCGGGCCGGTCCACGGCCGGCTCCGTGAGGCGGGTGCGGGAGTCGGCGTAGCGCGCCCAGTAGACCTCCTTGCGGCGGGCGTCCGTCGCCACGACGAACGGGCCCGCGACGTCGGAGGCGTACGCGAGGCCGTCGAGCGTGCACAGTCCGTGCACGGGGACGCCGAGCGCGAGCCCGAAGGTGTCGGCGGTCATCAGCCCGACGCGCAGCCCGGTGTACGGGCCGGGGCCGACGCCGACGACGATCCGGGTGACGGCGTCGAGCCTGCACCCGGCCTCGGCGAGGAGCCTGTCCACGGCCGGCAGCAGCAGTTCTCCGTGCCGGCGCGCGTCCACCTGGCTCGAGGAGGCGATGACGTCCGTGCCGTCGTGGAGCGCGACGGTGACGGCGGGGGTGGCGGTATCCAGAGCGAGCAAGAGCACGCAAACAGCCTACGGCCCTCCGGCGCCCGTGTCGGATGTCCCGGTCGGGCCCGGGGCGACTGCTAACGTCGCCGCGACGACATTCAATACATTCAAGGCATTCAAGACAGCATCGAAGACAACGACGCCGAGGTGATCGTTCGTGTCAGGCAGCAGCTCGGCCTTCGTCGCCGGGTTCACGGCGGCGGCCGTCGCGACGGTCGGGTTCCTCGCCTACCAGGCGTCGGCGACCGTGCCCGCGGGCCTGGGCAGGCCGCGCGCCGCCGTCTCGTCCGCCGCGCCGAAGGCGCCCCGGGACACGAAACACCCCGCCGCGCTGCCGGGCAGGTCCGGGAGCGGCCGACGGGTGGTGTACTCGGTGGACGACGACCGGGTGTGGCTGGTCGGCATGGACGGCCAGGTCCGGCGCACGTTCCCGGTCACCCCCGGCAGGGTCGACCCGCTCCCCGGCACGTACTCCGTCACCTCCCGCTCGGGCCGGATCACCGGCACCGACGGCACGCCGGTCGAGCACGTCGTCCGCTTCACCACGGTGGGCGGCGTGACCATCGGCTTCAGCGCGGCGGTGAAGGACGTGACACCGCCGTCAGGAGCACCGGTGCGCACCGGCGGCATCCGGGAGTCCCGGGCGGACGGCAACGCGATGTGGGACTTCGCGACGATCGGCCAGCAGGTGGTCGTGATCCGCTAGAAGCGCCCTAAGCCGCCCGGGGGTGGTCGACCGGCTTGCGGGCGACGGCCGGATCCGGCAGCCGGGGCGGGGTCGACACCGCCTCCGCAGCCGCGCACGAGGCCAGCAGATCGCGCATGGACACCCCGGCGAGCGCGAACGGCCCGGGCGGCTGGACCTTGGGCTCGGTGGTCGGCATGGGCGCCTCCTGAGAGCGGGGCGGGACCTGGTTAGGCAGACCTAACTACGGACTGGCTACCATGTGACCACGCACAAGACGCCGAACGCAACATTTTGCCGACGTCCTGTCGGAAACGTTCACGGAAACGAGCGCACGGCAGGTCAGGCCGCCAGCACGGTCAGATCCGCCGCGGCCCACCGCTCGCCCAGCCCGGTGACGGTCACCTGCCGCACCTCGTCCGTCGTGTCGCCGACGGCCCGGTGGATCCGTACCTGGAGCCGCTCCTCGGTCAGCTCCTCGACCTTCCCCTCGCCCCACTCCACGACGATCACGGACTCGGGCAGCGACACGTCGAGGTCCAGGTCCTCCATCTCGTCGAGCCCGCCGCCCAGGCGGTAGGCGTCGACGTGGACGAGCGGCGGACCGTCCCCGAGGGAGGGGTGCACCCGGGCGATCACGAAGGTCGGCGAGGTGACGGCCCCCCGGACCCCGAGCCCCTCGCCGAGCCCCCGGGTCAGCGTCGTCTTGCCCGCGCCGAGCTCCCCGCTGAGCATCACGAGATCGCCGGCGCGCAGCAGTTTGGCCAGGCGGCGGCCCAACTCGCGCATCTGCTCGGGAGAGTTGATGATCAGGTCGGTCTCAGCCAGGTTGTGCGCTGCCGCTGGTGCTTCCATAGCCACCCACGGTAGCCCCTGCCGGAACGGCACCCGCGCGGGCGAGCAGATCGGCGAGGCGGTCGGTGACGACCTCCGGGTGCTCCAGCATGACCAGGTGCCCGGCGTCCGGCACCAACACCAGCTCGGCGCCCGGCAGCATGTCGGCGATCGCCTCGCTGTGCTCACTCGGCGTGACGAGGTCCCCGATCCCGGCCAGCACGAGCACCGGCATGTCCGCGAACAGGGCGAGCGCCTCGGTCTTGTCGTGATCGGTGAACGCCGGATAGAACTCGGCGACGACGTCGATGGGCGTCCCCTCGATCATCCGCTCGGCGAACCGCGCCACGGCCGGGTCGACGTCCCGCGAGGCGAACGAGTACCGCTTGATGATCCCCGCGAACAGGTCCGCGGTGGCCCGCCGCCCCTTCTCCACCAGCGCGGCCTGCTGCCCGAGCGCCTTCAGCACACCGGGCAGCACCCGCCGTACGGCGTTGACGCCGGCCACCGGCAGCCCGAAGTTGACCTCGCCGAGCCGCCCGGAGGACGTGCCCACGAAGGCGGTGGCGACGACCCGCTCCCTGATGAGCTCGGGGTACTGCGCGGCGAGCGCCATCACCGTCATCCCGCCCATGGAGTGCCCGACGAGCACGATCGGCCCCTCCGGCACGGCCGCGTCGATCACGGCCTTCAGATCGCGCCCCAGCTGGTCGATGGTGAGCGCCACCCCGTCCTTGAGCTGGTCGACCCCGCGTGCGGAGCGCCCGTGGCTGCGCTGGTCCCAGTGCACGGTCCGTACGACGCCCCGCAGCGCCGCCCGCTGGAAGTGCCAGGAGTCCTGGTTGAGGCAGTAGCCGTGGCTGAAGACGACGGTGACCGGCAGCGGCGCCTTGCGCCCGAACAGCCGGCGGCGCCGCCCGGCCGGCCCGCCCTGCGGCTCGACGTCGTCCACCTCGTAGTACAGCTCGGTGCCGTCGTCGGCGACGGCCTTGCCCGGAATGCCGCGCAGTCCGCCGTACGGCCCGGCGGCGTCGAGCGCGAGGCGGGCCTTCGCCCGCATGCCGCGTCCCACGGTCATCCGCTCGATGGCAACCCCGGCCGCCGCGCCCGCGGCGATCACGCCTATCGCGGCGCCGGCGATACCGGTCGCCCGGCGCCAGCCTCCCGCCGCCCCGGCCGCCCCCGTGGCGGAGGCCGCGGCGACGACCGCCGAGGCGGCACCCGCCACCGCCTCCGCGCTGCTCTCGCTCACGTACCGCTCCTCTGGTCCCCAAGGTGCCGACTACAGGTGATCCCTTACCCGCGGGTTACCCGCTTCGTCACTCGTTCACATAGACGCGAGGAACCCGTGCACCGATCCGCGTGACGATTTCGTATCCGATGGTTCCCGCGGCCTGCGCCCAGTCCTCGGCGGTGGGCTCACCCCGGTCGCCGGACCCGAAGAGGACGGCCTCGGTACCGGGCGCGGGCTCGTCACCGCCGAGATCGACGACGAACTGGTCCATCGCGATCCGCCCCGCGACGGTACGCCACTTGCCGCCGACGAGGACCGGCCCGGTCCCGGAGGCGTGCCGCGGCACTCCGTCGGCGTACCCCAGCGGCACCAGCCCGAGGGTGGTCTCGCCCGGGGTGACGTAGTGATGGCCGTAGCTCACGCCGTGGCCGCCCGGGACGTGCTTGACCAGGGCCAGCGAGGCCGTCAGCGTCATCACGGGGCGAAGCCCCAGGTCGGCGGAGGAGCCGAGCGCGGGGCCGGGCGAGACGCCGTACATCGCGATGCCCGGCCGGACCAGGTCGAAGTGGGCCTCGGGGAGCGTGAGTGTGGCCGGTGAGTTGGCGATGTGCCGGACCTCGGGCCGCGCGCCCTGCCCCTCGGCGTACGCGACCATCTCGCGGAAGAGGGCGAGCTGGGCGGCGACCGAAGGATGTCCCGGCTCGTCGGCGCAGGCGAAGTGCGACCACAGCCCGGTGATCCGGATCAGCCCGGCCGCCTCCGCCTCCAGCGCCCCGGCGACGAGCCGCCGCCAGTCCGCACCGGGCTGGCTGCCGCCCCGCCCGAGCCCGGTGTCGGCCTTGAGCTGCACCCGCGCCGGCCGGCCCGCCGCGCGCGCCGCGCCCACGAGCTCGTGCAGCGCCCACTCCCCGCTCAGCGACACGTCGAGGTCGGCGTCGATCGCCTCCCGCCAGGGCCCGCCGGGCGTCCACAGCCAGCACATCATCCGTACGTCGGCCGGCAACTCGCCCGAGGCGCGCAGCGCGAGGGCCTCCTCGGGAGTGGCGGTACCCACCCAGCCGGCCCCGGCCCGCACGGCGGCACGGGCGCACGCGAGCGCCCCGTGCCCGTATCCGTCGGCCTTGACGACGGCCATGAACGCCGCCCCCGGCGCCTTGGCGCGCAGGGTCCGCACATTGGCCCGCAGCGCGGCCAGGTCGATCTCGGCACGCGCGCGCGGCGGGTCGGCGGGCGTCTTGGCGGTCTCACTCATCACGGCCCAGTGTCTCAGAGGTGTCGGACAACGCCTCAGCTGCCGGGTCGCCGGCCCCACACATACACCCGGTCCCCCTTCTTCAGCACGTCCCACAGCTTGCGTGCGTCACGGACGGTGAGATTGACGCAGCCCATGGAGCCGACCGTGGTGTGGATGGTGCCGTAGACGGCGTGGAACGCCTGTCCCCCGTCGAAGAACTGGGCGTAGGGCATGGGGGTGTTGTAGAGGGTCGACACGTGGTTCTTGTGCTTCCAGTAGACGGTGTGCCACCCCGTGCGGGTCGGGTACGCCTTCCGCCCGCTCCGCATGGTGAGGGGGCCGAGGACGACCTTCGGCCCCTTCTGCACCCAGGTCAGCTGACGGTCGAGATCGACACAGGCAACACGGGCGTCGGTCTCGGGGCACTTCTTGGCGGCGTTGGGGTTCTTGCGCGCCGACAACCACATCACCCGGGCCCAGGTCACCGGCCCCGCGAACCCGATGGCGGGCTTGATGTTCTCCTTCTTCTGGAACGCCTGGATCGCCTTGCAGTCGGCGGCGGACTGCTTCCCGTCCACCTTCAGCTTCAAGTACCGCTCGACCGCCCGCTGGTACGGCCCGGTCGACCTGGTGCAGGTCACCCGGGCGGCGGCGTCCGCGAGGGGCACCCACTCGATGAGGTCGTAGGTCCCGTCCGGCGCGCCCTTCGGTTCGACGGCGTCCTCGGCGGCGCTCGGCCGGTACACGTGCGGCGCGAGCACCTGGTCGGGGGTGTCGATCTGCCAGGGCTGGTGGGGGCCGGGCGGAACCCCGGGCACGAGCTCGCTCTCGGGGACCGGAGCGGGAGCGGGCCGCGCGGGGAGGGCGGCGGCGGCACCGACGGGCAGCAGGGCGGCCGCGGTGAGCAGGACGGCGAGACCGCGGGAGGCAACAGGTCCACTGATCATGCGACAAGCGAAACGTCCCTCTTGTGTGATTCACGGCAGCCGCGCGGAAAGGTCACCCGGACGCGGCGGCACCCGCCGCGGGCCTGGCAGAAGGGTCTGCGCCCGTTGCCGAGCCTCAGGGCGGGGGGTGCGCCGACTCGGGACGGTAGTGCCCGCCGTATGAAACAGCGGCGCCTCAGCGCCGTACGTCCCGCCAGGCCTCCGGAATCGCCTCGGCCACGCCGTACGCCCCCACCGGCGCCCCCTCCGCCGCGTACCGCCCCGCCAGCCCGTGCAGATACGCCCCCGCGCTTCCCGCGTCCACCGCGCTCAGCCCCGCCGCCAGCAACGAGCCCGCCAGCCCCGACAGCACGTCCCCGCTTCCCGCCGTGGCGAGCCAGGGCGTCCCGGTCGCGTTCACCCGCACCGGCCCGCCGCCCGCACCGGTCACCACCGTGGTCGACCCCTTGAGCAGCACGGTCGCCCCGTACCGCTCCGCGAGCTCGCGGACCGCCGACAGCCGAGCCGCCTCGACCTCCTCCCGCGCCACGCCCAGCAGCGCGGCGGCCTCCCCGGCGTGCGGGGTCATCAACGTCGGCGCGGTACGGCCCCGTACGGCGTCCCGCTCGGCGAGCCGCAGCCCGTCCGCGTCCAGCAGCACCGGCACGTCCGCGTCCAGCACCTCGGCGACGGTCGCCGCGTCGTCCCCCGCGCCCGGTCCCACCACCCACGCCTGCACCCGGCCCGCCCGCTTCGGCCCCCGCTCGGACACGAGGGTCTCCGGGAACCGCGCGATGACCGCGTCACCGGCCGGCCCCACGTACCGCACGGCGCCCGCGCCGCCCCGCAGCGCCCCCGCGACGGCGAGCACGGCGGCCCCCGGATACCGCGCGGAGCCGGCCGCGATCCCCACGACCCCCCGCCGGTACTTGTCGCTCTCGGCCCCGGGGAGAGGCAGCAACTCCGCGACGTCGGCATGCTGCAGGGCCTCCGTCTCCGCCTCCTCCGGCAGCACGGCCCCCAGCCCGATGTCGACGAACCGCACCGCCCCTGCGTATCCCCGCCCGGGATCGATGAGCAGCCCCGGCTTGTGCGTGCCGAAGGTGACGGTCACATCGGCCCGTACGGCGGCCCCCCGCACCTCGCCGGAGTCCGCCTCCACCCCGCTCGGCAGATCCACGGCGACGACGACGGCCCCGGACCGCTCGACGATCCGGACCACCTCGGCCGCGTCCGCCCGCAGCCCGCCCTTGCCCCCGATCCCCACGATCCCGTCGACGACGAGGTCGGCCCGCTGAATCACCCTCTCGGCGCCCGCCACCCGCACCGCACGGCCTCCCGCCCGCCGCAGGGCGGCCAGTCCGCCGCCGTGCGCCCGCTCGGGCGACAGCAGCACCGCGCTCACCCCGGCCCCCCGCCGCGCCAGCCGGGCCCCGGCGTACAGCGCGTCACCCCCGTTGTCCCCGCTCCCCACCAACAGCACGACCCGCCGCCCGTACACCCGCCCCAGCACATCCGCGCAGGCGACGGCGAGCCCGGCAGCGGCCCGTTGCATGAGCGCCCCCTCGGGAAGCCGCCCCATCAGCTCCCGCTCGGCGGTCCTGACCGTGTTCACACAGAAGGCAGTACGCATGTGCCCGAGTCTGTCACTGCCGGGCCCTCACCCCTCGGCAATCACCACCGCCGAAGCCACCCCCGCGTCATGACTGAGCGACACATGCCACGCCTGGACGCCCAGTTCGGCGGCCCGGGCCGCGACGCTCCCCTGTACCCGCACCCGCGGCTGCCCGCTGTCCTCGACATACACCTCCGCGTCCGTCCAGAGCAGCCCGGGCGGCGCGCCCAACGCCTTGGCCAACGCTTCCTTCGCCGCGAACCGCGCCGCCAGCGAGGCGACCCCTCTGCGCTCCCCGCTCGGCAGCAGCAACTCGCTCTCGACGAACAGCCGCCCGGCGAGCGCGGGTGTGCGCTCCAGCGACGCCGCGAACCGTTCGATCTCCGCCACGTCGATTCCGACGCCGATGATGCTCATGCCGAGCACCCTAAGGCCGGGATATCACCCCGCGCGTTGTCACAGCCCGCTGCTGCCCTGCGGCGACTTGATCACCACCTGGGGGCGGAGAGATGAGCGGCACCGACGGCGGACCCATACCCTCGACCGGGCCGACCTTCGATCCGTACGACAACACGCCCGAGCTGATCCCGCTGCGCACCGCCGCCCGGGCGGGTGACTGGCCCGCCGTGCGCGCCTTCTTCGCGGGACTGGACACGGCCGACAAGATCTCCTCCGCCTCCGCCCTCCTCGCCGACATCTCCGGCGTCGAAACGTTCCTGGAACCGGCGGCCGGCCCCCCAGTGGTCGTCGTCCGCGCTGACCGGCACCCAGCACTACTCCCTGGAGGACGAGGACGTCCTCCTGCTCATCTCTCCCCGGGGCGTCACGCTCCGGACCCCCCGCGGCCCGATCACGGTCCTCTACGACTCGGTGGCGGCGATGACCGCCCGCCCCGACGGCGCCCGTTCCCTGACCGGCCACGACGGATTCGTGGTCACCGTCGAACCGACCCTCTACCAGGACATCACCCCGGAGGTCATCGCCGAGATCGACGCGGCGGTACCGCCGGAGGCGGTGGTACGGATGCCTGCCCGCGCCCCCGACCGCATCCCGCGCCCCCGCCCGAGCGAGCCCGCCCCCGAACAGACCGGGGGCGACCGCCCCCGCCACCCCTGGGGCTGGACCGTGGGCGTGTGGCTGATCGGCGCGACGGCCGCGGCGTGGAGCGTGATCACGGCGATGGTCCTGGCCGTCGAGTTCACCGACCCCCGTGTGGAGTGGGACGTGGTCCTGGCCGTCCTGATCCCGGAGGTCCCCCTGGTCTGGACGACCTGGGCCCTGGCCAAGGGCCGCCGGGCCCGCCGCCGCTGACGGCGGGCCGGGGCGCCGCCCCCACCGGGCAGGGGCGGCCTCGGGGGACTACTCCACCGTCACCGACTTCGCCAGGTTGCGCGGCTGGTCCACCTCGTTCCCCCGCGCCGTCGCCAACTCGCACGCGAACACCTGCAACGGCACCGTCGCCACCAGCGGCTGCAACAGCACCGGCGTCGCGGGGATCCGTACGAGATGGTCGGCGTACGGCACCACCGCCTCGTCCCCTTCCTCCGCGATGACGATCGTCCGCGCACCCCGCGCCCGGATCTCCTGGATGTTGGACACGACCTTGTCGTGAAGGACTGACCGCCCCCGGGGCGAGGGCACGACCACGACCACCGGGAGATCCTCCTCGACGAGAGCGATCGGCCCGTGCTTGAGCTCCCCCGCCGCGAACCCCTCGGCGTGCATGTAGGCGAGCTCCTTCAGCTTCAGCGCTCCCTCCAGCGCGACCGGATACCCGACGTGCCGCCCGAGGAACAGCACGGTCTTCTTCCCGGCGAGCGACCGCGCCAGCTCCCGTACCGGCTCCATGGTCTCGAGGACGCGCTCGACCTGACCGGAGATCTGCGCGAGGTCGCGGATGACGGCCCGGATCTCGTCGGCCCACTTGGTGCCCCGCACCTGCCCCAGATACAGGGCCACCAGATAGCAGGCCACCAGCTGGGTGAGGAAGGCCTTCGTCGACGCGACCGCCACCTCCGGCCCGGCATGCGTGTACAGCACCGCGTCCGACTCCCTGGGGATCGTCGAACCGTTGGTGTTGCAGATGGCCAGCACCCTGGAGCCCTGCTCGCGCGCGTGCCGCAGCGCCATGAGCGTGTCCATGGTCTCCCCGGACTGCGAGATGGCGATGACGAGCGAACGGGAGTCGAGGATGGGGTCGCGGTACCGGAACTCACTGGCCAACTCGACCTCGCACGGAATCCGCGTCCAGTGCTCGATGGCGTACTTGGCGATGAGCCCGGCGTGGAAGGCCGTACCGCACGCGACGACCACGACCTTGTCGATCTCCCGCAGCACCCCCGGAGGGATCCGCACCTCGTCGAGCGTCAGCGAGCCGGACGGATCGATCCGGCCGAGCAGGGTGTCGGCGACGGCCTTGGGCTGCTCGGCGATCTCCTTGAGCATGAAGTAGTCGTAGCCCCCCTTCTCCGCGGCGGAGGCGTCCCAGTCGATGTGGTACGACCGCACCTCCGCCGGGGCCCCGTCGAAACCGGTGACCGTCACCCCGTCCCGCCGCAGCTCCACCACCTGGTCCTGTCCCAGCTCGATCGCCGACCGCGTGTGGGCGATGAACGCGGCGACGTCCGAGGCGAGAAAGGCCTCCCCCTCCCCGACGCCCACCACGAGCGGTGAGTTCCGCCGCGCGCCCACGACCACGTCCGGCTCGTCGGCATGCACCGCGACCAGCGTGAACGCCCCCTCCAGCCGCCGGCACACCAGCCGCATGGCCTCGGCGAGGTCGGCGGTCGCCGAGTACTCCTCGGCGAGCAGGTGCGCCACGACCTCGGTGTCCGTCTCGGACGACAGCTCATGGCCCCGCTCGGCCAACTCGCCCCGCAGACAGGCGAAGTTCTCGATGATCCCGTTGTGGACGACGGCGACGCGCCCGGCGTTGTCGAGATGGGGATGCGCGTTCGCATCCGTCGGCCCGCCGTGCGTGGCCCACCGCGTGTGCCCGATCCCCGTCGTCCCGGTCGGCAGCGGCCGCGCCCCGAGCTCCTTCTCCAGATTGACGAGCTTGCCGGCCCTCTTCGCGGCGGCGAGCCCCCCGTCCGCCAGGACGGCGACGCCCGCCGAGTCGTATCCCCGGTACTCCAGCCGCTTCAGCCCGGCCATGACGACCTCGAGCGCCGACTGAGACCCCACGTATCCCACGATTCCGCACATGCGGGGCAGCCTAGGCTCGAGAAGCTCCCCGAACACGCCTCCGTGTGCCCGATTCCGGATTTTCCCACGGCCGTATCCCGTCGTCGGGCGCGACGGCGTGACGCACCCCACCCCGCCACCCGTTCAAACTCCGTTAACAATGGACTGTGATCTCTCCGGTCTCCTCGATGCCCCGGAGCGCCCACCGGCACAGGCCGGAGGCGACTCCCTTCGTCGACCTCACCCGCTCCGAGTGGAGCGCCCTGCGCGACAAGACGCCGCTGCCCCTCACCGCCGAGGAGGTCGAGAAGCTGCGCGGCCTCGGTGACGTCATCGACCTCGACGAGGTGCGGGACATCTACCTCCCGCTCTCCCGCCTCCTCAACCTCTACATCGGCGCGACCGACGGCCTCCGCGGGGCCCTGAACACCTTCCTCGGCGAACAGGGCTCACAGTCCGGCACCCCGTTCGTCATAGGGGTCGCCGGCTCCGTCGCCGTGGGGAAGTCGACCGTCGCCCGCCTCCTTCAGGCCCTCCTCTCCCGCTGGCCGGAACACCCGCGGGTGGAACTGGTGACCACCGACGGTTTCCTGCTCCCCACCAGAGAGCTCGAAGCCCGCGGCCTGATGTCGCGGAAAGGGTTCCCCGAGTCCTACGACCGCCGCGCCCTCACCCGTTTCGTCGCCGACATCAAGGCCGGCAAGGACGAGGTCACCGCCCCCGTCTACTCCCACCTGATCTACGACATCGTCCCCGACCGGCGCCTCACGGTCCGCCGTCCCGACATCCTCATCGTCGAGGGACTCAACGTCCTGCAGCCCGCCCTCCCCGGCAGCGACGGCCGCACCCGGGTCGGCCTCGCCGACTACTTCGACTTCAGCGTGTACGTCGACGCGAGCGCCGAGGACATCGAACGCTGGTACCTCAGCCGCTTCCGCAAGCTGCGCGCGACCGCCTTCCAGAACCCCGACTCGTACTTCCGCAAGTACACCCAGGTCTCCGAGGAGGAGGCCCTCGACTACGCCCGCGCCCTCTGGCGCACGATCAACAAGCCCAACCTGGTCGAGAACATCGCGCCCACCCGCGGCCGCGCCACCCTGATCGTCCGCAAGGGCTCCGACCACAAGGTCCAGCGCCTGAGTCTGCGCAAACTCTGACTCGGACCCCGACGGCTACCCTGCCCCCATGCTGCACCTGCGCCTGATCAGCCCGTCGGAGAAGACCGCCGAGGTGCTCCGCCTGATCGAGAAGACCGTCGGCACCACCCATCTGGTGGTCATGGAGGGCGCGGCCCGCAATCCCTCCGGCGACGTCGTGACCTGCGACGTCGCCCGCGAGGCCGGTGACGAACTGCTCACCGGGCTCCAGCGGCTGGGCCTCGAGGAGTCCGGCTCGATCGCCGTCGAGAACATCGACCTGTCCCTCTCCCTGCGCGCCGACAAGGCCGAGGCGGAGGCACCGGGCGAGGGCGCCGACGCGGTCCTGTGGGAGCACCTCACCGACGCCACCCACGAGGAGTCGACCCTCTCCGTCACCTATGTCGCCTTCATCACCCTGGCCACGATGATCGCGGCCTGCGGCGTCGTCCTCGACAACGCGATCCTGATCGTGGGCGCGATGGCCGTGGGACCGGAGTTCGGCCCGCTGGCGGGCGTCTGCACGGCGATCGTGCAGCGCACCCCACGGCTGGCGGTGCGCTCGCTCGTCGCGCTGCTGGTGGGTTTCGCGGCGGCGATGGTACTGACGGCGGGCTTCAGCGTCTTCATGGACGCCGTCGGACTGTTCACCAAGGCCCAGTTGGAGGCCGACCGGCCCAACACGGGCTTCATCTACGCCCCGGACTGGTTCTCCTTCGTCGTGGCCGTCCTGGCCGGTGCGGCCGGCATGCTCTCCCTCACCTCCGCGAAGTCGGGCGCCCTGGTCGGCGTCGCCATCTCGGTGACCACGGTCCCGGCAGCCGCCAACGCGGCCGTCGCGCTGGTCTACGGCGACACCCATCAGACGCTGCGCTCCTCGGAGCAACTGCTCCTGAACCTGCTGGGGATCATCCTGGCCGGCACCCTGACGCTGCTGACCCAGAAGTGGCTCTGGGAGAAGCAACGGGGTCGTCTGCGCAGGCCTTGATCACCCCCGGGAGACCCCGTACCGGGCGAGGACCCGGCAGGCCCGGGCGGTACCGTCCTCGGTTTCCAGGGCACGGCCGAGCCGACGCGCCGCCTCGGCGTAGGGGGCGTGCCGGGTGAGGGCGTGCAGGCGTCGGGCGAGGACGGGAACGGCGAGTTCCCCGGCCGGCAGGGGCGGGGGCCCGGCGCCGAGCTCACGCACCCGTGCGGCCCAGTAGGCCTGGTCACCGAAGAACGGGCAGACCAGCGCGGGTCTGCCGGCCCGCAGTGCCGCGGCCGTCGTGCCGGCCCCGCCGTGGTGGACGACGGCGGCCATCCTGGGGAACAGCCAGTGGTGAGGGGTGTCGCCCACCACGAGGATGTCGTCCTCGCTGGTGGCGGGGTCTCCGGCCAGCACCCCGCGCAGTCTCGCGCGTCGCAGCGCCGTGCGTACGACGGCGTCGGTCGCCGCGGGGTCGGCGGTCCGCATACTGCCGAATCCGACGTAGACGGGCGGGGGCCCGCCTGCCAGGAAGTCGAGCAGGCGCTGTGGGGGTTTCCACGACGGCTGTTCGTGGTGCCAGAAGCCGGTCATGTGGACGTTCGGTCCCCAGTCGGCCGGCCGCGGCACGACGGCGGGGCTGAACGCGCAGAGCACGGGGGCGCGACGGGCCTGCCGGAGAGCAGCCGTCAGGGACAGCGCCGGCAGGCCGAGGCCGTCCCGGCGCCATGTGTTGACGAACTTCCGGCACACGAGCCAGGAGCCGAGGTCGACCGCGTCGAAGCTGAGCCGGTTGCCCCAGCCCCCCAGCATCCGGGCAGCCGGTGCGAACGGGTGCGGAAAGGCCTTCGTCGGCTGGCTCGGCTGGAAGTGGATGACGGCGTGCGGTACCCGGAGGTACTGGCTCAGATGGACGCCGAGGAGGCCGAAGGTGGGTGCCAGCACCAGGTCGGCGCCCTTCGCTCCGGCCTGTGTCTCTTCCAGCATCGGCATGATGTGGGGTCGCAGGACTCGGTCGACCCGGCGGATGAATGCCACCGGGTTGCTTCGGCCGGCGAGCAGTTCCTGGCCCTCGGCGGATGCGATGATCTCGGCGGGGTCGGCGGGAAGGGGATGGAAGTCCAGCCCCGCCCCGGCGATCAGATGCTGATAGCGCGAGCTGGCGAGAACCCTCACCGTGTCGCCCCGAAGGGTCAGCGCCCGGCCCAGTGCCAGGCAGGGCTGGACGTCGCCCCGGGACCCCGCGGCGAAGAGCACCACTGCCCGACCCATGCCGATGCCTCTCTGTGTCTCACCTGCCGCTGCCGGCGTCCGCCCGCGTACTCGGCTCGAGCGACTTCAGGACCGCGGGCCAGATGTGGTGCAGTTCGTTCTGCCAGTACGGCCAGGAATGCGTCCCGGGCCTGTACAGATGCATCGAGACGGCGACGCCCGCGGAGCGGAGCGACGACGCGAACTTCGCGTTCTGCTTGGGAAGCACCGCCTCGCCCAGCACACTCGCCATCATGACGTCCAGTGAGCGCCCCTGGTCCAGGGGTCCGAGCGTGCTGTCGCCCGAGGACAGATGGACGTGTGTTCCGCGAAAGGCGCGAGGCATGGCAGCGGGGTTGTGGGCCTGCCAGACATCGGCGTCGGCCACCGGGTCTCCCCAGACCTTCCTGATGTCGACGCCGTCCCTCTGGGAGCCGAGCGCGAGGGCCAGACGCACGCCTGGGTCGTTGAGATCCACGTAGGAACTCATGGCCGCCACATACCGGAACATCCGCTGGTGGTGTGCCGCGTAATTGAGTGCGCCGAAGCCTCCCATGGAAAGCCCCACAACGGCTCGCGAGCGTCCGGCATGGAACTTCCGTTCCATGAGCCGTACGAGTTCGGCGGTGTGGAAGGTCTCCCAGCGGGGTGTACTGGCGAACCAGTCGCTGTAGTATCCGGCTTTTCCTGCGTCAGGCATGACGATGAGCACGTCGGAATTACGCGACAGCGCTTCCACATCTGTCTCGCGCGTCCACGACGTGTAGTCGTCATTGCCGCCGTGCAGCATGTACAAAACCGGGAAGGTGCTTCTCGAATCCTTTCTCCAATTCTTGGGGAGAATGACACGGACAGGAATCGACATACCCATGGCCGGCGAACGGACCGTGAGGTCGAGCATTCTGTCGTCGATTTTTCTCTCTGCGGTGACGCGCGCCTCCGCGCCGACAGGTCGGGGCGGTCCGTCCACCCTCTGTTCAGTTGCGCTCGCCTCGGATGAGAGCAGGGCGGCGACGAGCCAGAAGCACACCACGAAAAACTTCATGAGATGCGAAACTCCTCAGGGGGGATAGGCTCGGCAAAGCATGTCGAAATACCTCCTTTACTGCCAGCGGACACACCGTTCGTGCGACGCCCGGGGGGCAATCGCCCGTACGGCAGAGCAGCGGTTGCGGAGCAACGGGTCAGCGGTTCTCGTGGAACAAGTCGTGAGACTCGAGCCAGATTGGAGCCGAAAATGACATTGCCCCTGTCCGAAGCGGTCATCGCGGGTGCGGACGCGGCGGACCTCGAGTCGCTTCCCCTCCCGGACCACTTCTCGGCTGCCTGTGTGCGCGCCAGCGACGTCAGCATGTTCGAGGGCGTCGAGGACAAGGACGTACGCAAGTCGCTGAACGTCACGGACGTGCCGATGCCCGAACTCGCTCCGGACGAGGCCCTGATCGCCGTGATGGCGAGCGCGATCAACTACAACACGGTCTGGACGGCCATGTTCGAGCCGTTGCCCACCTTCCAGTTCCTCAAGGCGATGGGGAAGACCGGGCGATGGGAGGCGCGGCACGACCTGCCGTACCACATCGTGGGTTCGGACGCCTCGGGCGTCATCGTCCGCACGGGGTCGTCCGTGCGCAGATGGAAGGTCGGTGATCACGTCTCGATCTCGCCGGCCTATGTCGACGAACAGGATCCCGACACGCACCACGACGGCATGCTCGGGCTCGGGCAGAAAGCGTGGGGGTTCGAGACGAACTTCGGCGGTCTGGCTCACTACGCCGTCGTCCGAGCCAGCCAGCTGATGCCGAAGCCACCTGCTCTGACCTGGGAGGAAGCGGCCGTCAACCCGTTGTGCGCCAGCACCGCCTACCGCATGCTGGTCAGCGACCGCGGTGCGCGGATGAAGCAGGGCGACATCGTGCTGGTCTGGGGGGCGACCGGTGGGCTGGGCTCCTACGCCGTCCAACTGGTACGCAACGGCGGCGGCGTTCCGGTGGGCGTGGTGAACTCCGACGAGAAGGCGCGACTGCTCAGGTCGCTGGGGTGCGACGCCGTCATCAACCGCCAGGAGGTGCTCGACGGGGACGACACGCTCCTGCAACGCCCCGAGGGGTGGAAGAAGATGGGCAAGGCGATCCGCGAGGCGGTCGGCGATGACCCGCACATCGTGTTCGAGCACGTCGGCAGGAAGACCTTCCCCGCGTCCGTGTTCCTCGCCAGGCGCGGCGGGACGATCGTCACCTGCGGATCCAGTACCGGCTACGAGCACACCTACGACAACCGGTACCTGTGGATGCGGCTGAAGCGCATCATCGGCAGTCACGGCGCGAACCTTCACGAGCAGTGCGAGGTCAACCGGCTCATCGCGATGGGCGGCGTCGTTCCCGCTCTGTCGAGGACGTATCCGCTGGCGGAGGTCGGGGCGGCCGCGCGGTCCGTCCAGGCCAACGAGCACATCGGCAAGGTCGGTGTGCTGTGTCTGGCTCCGCGCCCCGGGCTCGGGGTCACCGACCCGCAGGCCCGTGCCCGGGTGGGTGAGGAGCGGTTGCGCCTGTTCCGCAGGTGAGCCCGCGGAACAGGCGCGGCGCGCCGGTCACCCGGCGGGCCACCCCAGTGCGCGGGTGAGGTGCCGCGCGATGGTCTGCACATGAGGCGGGTCGATGACGGACAGGTGGTCGCCCTCGACGGGAACGATCTCGAGGGACCGGCACAGCGGAGCCCATCCGAGGTCGGCGTCCTGCCGGAGATAGCGCGGATCCAGGGCGGTGGTCAGCTTCTGGGGCTGCCGGGCGCGGTAGAGCACCACGTGGCCGTCGTGGGGACGGGGGGCGTACCGCTCGCCGACGCGGGCGTCGACGTACGAGGTCCGTTGGTGTTCCATGATGCCCGGGCTCATCTCGAGGCCTGCGTCGGCGACCAGACGCATGATCACCTCGATCTGCTGGTCGTCCGGGGTGGCCGCCAGTTCCTCGTAGGGCAGGTCGAGGCGGTGACCGTACGTCTTCTCGATGTATTCGGCGAAACGGCCGAAACGCTCGAGCAGGAACTCCGGTGACTCCCGCTGTTGCAGAGCGGCGGGCAGGATGGTGTCGATCAGTCCGAGGAACCCGACACCCTGTCCTTCGGCCTTCAGCTGACGAGCCACCTCGTAGGCGAGACATCCCCCGAAGGACCAGCCGAGCAGGTGGTAGGGCCCGTCCGGCTGGATGTCCCGCAGGAGCGTCAGGTAGTGGGCGGCCTTGCCCTCCATCGTGCTCAGCTCGTCGACGCGTTCCAGCCCGTACACGGGTTGTCCGGCCGGCAACAGCCCGGTCAGGGGCAGGTAGACGGAGGTCGGGCCGCCGGCGGGGTGGAAGGTGAACAGCGGGGGGCGCTGTGCCCCGGCGAGTGGGGGGCGCAGGGTGGTGACCGCCGACGGGCCGGTCCGGTTGACCACCGGCCGGATCAGTTCGGCGACGGCCGCGACGGTGCGCTGGGCGAGGACGTCGTCGGCCGTCAGGCCGAGTTCCGTGTCGTTGCCGAGGCGCTGGAGGATGACGTCGACCATGGCCGCGGCGGACTGTCGGTCTCCGCCCACGGCTGTGAAGTCCTCGCGGATGTCCTTGGGCCCATGGTGCAGGACCTCGGCCCAGGCGCTCGCGACCAGCCGCTCCGCGGCGTCCCTGGCACCGAGGAGGCTCGGCAGCCGGGGTGTGGAGGGCTCTGTCCGCCCGGTGCCGTCCGGCGCTGCCGGTGCGGAGGCGGCCCTGGGTCCCGCGGCGTCGAGGCCGAGTTGTTCCAGCACCGCGGAGCCGAGTTCACGCAGGGAGGCGCCGCGCAGCAGAGACGGGGCGGGCAGGTCGACGTCGAAGTCCTGACGGATCGCGTTGCGGATCCGCACCGCCATCAGGGAGTCCAGTCCCAGCTCGGTCAGCGGGATCGTCTCGCTGAGTTCGTGGGCACCGAACCCCATGATGGCCGCCGTTCTCCTGACCAGGCGGGCGTACACCGTGTCCGGGGCGGAGTCTCCGAGGGCCGCGATGCCGACGGGGCCGGCCCAGTCGTCGTCGCCGAGTGTGCCGTCCTCGAGGACGTCGGTGAAGAAGGGGATGGCCGACAGGCCGGGGAATGCCGCCAGCACGCGGTCGGTGTCGAGGTGGACGACGCCGGAGTGGGTGCGGTTGAGGGTGACGAGTGCCTGCAGGGCGTCCATTCCCTCGCCCAGCCGGATGGGCTCCAGGGCCAGCGCCGGGTTCGCGGCGGCCGCACCGATGTTCTCCCAGGGGCCCCAGGCGATGGCGGTGGCGGGCAGGCCGATGGCCCTGCGCCGGTGGGCCAGGGCGTCGAGCCAGGCGTTGGCGGCCGCGTAGGCGGACTGTCCGGGTGAGCCGAGAAGGGCGGCGGCCGAGCTGTAGATCACCCACCAGTCCAGGTCGTGGCCGGCGACGGCCGTCTCCAGGTGCCGGGCTCCGACGGTCTTCGGCCGCAGCACCACGTCGATGTCCGCCGGCTCGAGGTCCGTGATCATGCGGTCGTGCAGGACACCCGCACAGTGCGCGACGCCGCGCAGGGTGTGCCCCTCGGCGAGGGCGGCCCGCACCAGGCTGGGGGCCACCTCCGGTTCCGCGATGTCCCCTTGGACGACGGTGACCGAGGTCCCCCGGGCCTGCAACTCGCCCATGACGGCCTGGGCTTCGGGTCCGGGGGGCCGACGTCCGTTGAGGACGATGCGCCCGGCGCCCTGCTCGGCGAGCCGGCTCGCGGTCGCCAGGCCCAGTCCGGTCAGGCCGCCGGTGATGACGTAGGCGCCGTCGGGACGGGTGAAGGTCACCTGGTCGTTGCGCTGTGGGGTGAGGTCGGCACGGGCGAGACGGGCGGTGAGGCGGGTGCCGGTCCGCCAGGCGATTTCGTCGGCGTCGCCGTCGGCGAGGAATTCCTGGACGAGGTCGTCGACCGCGCCGGGCTGTTTGTCGATGTCCACCAGGGAGGCGCGCAGGTGGGGGTGTTCGAGTGCCAGCACACGGACGAGGCCGCGCAGACACGCGAGGGGCGGTGTCCCGGGTTCCCCGGGTGCCGTCGCCTGTGCCAGCACGGTGGCCATCCACAGACGCGGCGGTTTGCGGTGCGTACCGCCGGCCAGGCGGCGGGCCAGCCGTGCCGCCGTGCGCAGTGGCCCCATGTCGTCCTCCCGGTCGTGCTGCGGGAGGAAGAGGATCACGGCGCTCGGGCCGTCCTGCGGGGCCTCCAGCCAGACGTCGAGTGCGGCGTCGCAGTCGTCGTCCCCGGCATCGGTCAGGGTGACGTCGACGCCCCCGGCTTCCAGGGCCGACACGAGCGAGGCGGTGGTGCCGCCCGCGGCGTCCGGTTCGTCGCCGACGAGCAGGGCACGCTGCAGACGGCCCACCGGCAGGGGGGCGGTGGACTTCTCCCACCGGATGTCGTAGGTGCACGTCTCGAGCGGCCGGGGCACTTCGTGCTGCTCGACGGGACGCAACTGGACGAACCGTGCGGCGATCTCGCTCGTGGCGCCCTCGGCGGTGACGTGCCACTGGTCGACGTCGGTGTCCGAGGGACCGGCCACGCCCGCGGGCGTGCAGTGGATGTCGTACCCGGTGTCGAGCACGCCCGGCCCCTTGACCTGCAGGGACCGTACGCCGACCGGGACGGTGTGCGTGGTGGCCCGGGCGGTGCGGTCGCCGCCCGGCGGGGTGCGCGCGGCGCTCAGCGCTTCCAGCATGGCGGTCAGCAGGTGTGCGTAGGACGGCCGGTGCGGAGGCTGAAGGTCCTCGGGTGCGAAGCGCTGTACGAGGACCGGCGCCGGTTCCGCGTCGGGGTGGTCGGCGTCCTGGAGTTCGGGGTCGCGGGTGATGCGGGCCGAGGCGTGACAGCGCCAGGTGCTGCCGGTGCCCCTGGCGTGGAGGGAGACGGAGCCGCGGGTGCCGGAGTCCGGTTCCCACACCACGGTCAGCGGGGTGCTGCTGGAGACGGCCAGCCACTCGTGGATCCGCAGGTCCTCGATGCCGAGGTGGGTGATGCCCTCTCGGGCCCACAGGTCCAGGCCCGCCTCGATCACCAGTTCCGCGGCCTCGACCAGGGTCAGCACCGCTCGGTCGTGGACCGTGCTCCGGGGGCCGTGCCGGAGCGTGCCGACGTCCGCCTGCCACAGCGCGGCACCGCTCCTCGGGTCGTCGGTGCGCACCCCCAGCAGAGGGTGGCCGAGGACGTCGGCCGAGGGGGCGGGGCGGGGGAACCAGAACCGTTCGTGACGCCAGGCGGGGGTGGGCAGTGGGGTGCGTGCGCCGGCCGGCCACAGCCCGGTGTCGACGGTGACGCCCGCGAAGTGCAGCCGGGCCAGCGCGGCGCGCAGGTCGACGGTGTCGTCGGCGTTCTTGTGCAGGGTCGGGACGACCAGGGCCCGGTCGCCGCCCGCGGTCGCGTCGAGGGTCTCGGTGAGCGGCACGACGGCGATGGGATGGGGCGAGATCTCCAGGAACAGCGTGTGGCCGTCCTCGGCGGCGGCGGTCACCGCCTGCTGCAGGCGTACCGGGCGGCGGACGTTGAGGCACCAGTAGCCCGCGTCGGCTGCCATGTGTTCGCGGGGATCGTCGAGGACCGTGTTGTACCAGGGCGTGGTGGGTGTGCGCGGGCGCAGTGCGGCGAGATCTTCGCGCAGCGGCGTCAGGACGGGATCGACCGCGGCCGAGTGACCGGCTCCGCCGACCTCGAGCAGCCGGGCGAGGTGCCCCTGTTCGGCCAGCTCGTCCACCAGGTCTCGCACCGCCTGGACCGGTCCCGCCACCGTGCAGCGCTGGGGCGAGGAGTGTACGGCGACCTCGACGCCGGGGAAGCGGCCTAGGACGTCCGTCCGGGTCTGCGCGGACAGCTCGACCGCGGCCATCGCTCCGGCGTGTCCGGCGTCGATGGTGGCGAGGTGGGCCGATCGGCGGGCGATGACGCGAAGTCCGTCGTCGGCGTCGAGGGCTCCGGCGACCACGGCGGCGGTGACCTCGCCCATCGAGTGGCCGATGACGGCGGCCGGCTCCACACCGTAGGCCCGCAGGGTCTGCGCCAGGGCCAGCTGGATGCCGAAGAGCAGCGGCTGGGTCCGGTCCACGGTGTGGTCGGAGCCGGACGTGAGGAGGTCGGCCAGCGAGGAGCCGGTCTCCTTGAGGAAGACCGGGTCGAGCGCGGACACCTGGGCGGCGAAGAGCGGGTCGTCGGTCAGCAGTCGCCGCGCCATGCCGTCCCACTGCGAGCCGTAGCCCGAGAAGACGAAGACGGGCCGGCGCGCCGTCGACGGCTGCGCCGCTGCGGCGTCGGTGCACGCGGCGACCACTCCGGGCACCGTCTCGTCCCTGGCCAGCGCGGCGAGCTTGGCAGCCGCCTCGGTGCGGGTCCGCGCGACGACGGCGGCGCAGGACGGGCCACGGCGGTACGAGGCGAGAGTGTGGGCGATGTCGGTGAGGGCGGGCGCGTCGTCGGAGGCCACCCACCGCGACAGACTCGCGGCCACGTCGGGGAGCCGGTCCGAGGAACGGGCGGACACCACCAGGATGTGCGGCGGATCGCCCTCCTCGGCGTCGGCCCGCGAGGACCGGCCGGGCACCGGAGCGGTCGGCGGCGCCTGCTCGACGACGACGTGGGCGTTGGTCCCGCCGAAGCCGAAGGCGGACACACCGGCGCGTCCGGGGCGGTGCCCGGGAGTGGGCCACGCCGTCGGTTCGGTGACCACGCGCAGACCCAGGCCGGTGAAGTCGATGTGCGGGTTGGGGGTGTCGAAGTGCAGGCTGGGCGGGATACGGCCGTGCTGCAGGGCCAGCGCGGTCTTGATCAGGCCCATGATGCCGGCGGCGCCTTCGAGGTGGCCCAGGTTGCTCTTGACCGATCCGATCAGCAGCGGCCGGTCGGGCTGTCTGCCGCCGCCGACGACCGCGCCGAGGGCCGAGGCCTCGATGGGGTCTCCCAGCAGGGTGCCCGTCCCGTGCGCCTCGACGTAGTCGATGTCGGCGGCGCCGACCGTCGCGTCACGCAGGGCGTCGCGCAACAGCGCCTCCTGCGCCGTCGGGTTGGGTGCCATGAGGCCGGCCGACCGGCCGTCCTGGTTCACGGCGGTGCCCCTGATGACGGCGATCACCCTGTCGCCGTCGCGCCGGGCGTCGGCGAGTCGCTTGAGCACGACGACGCCGCAGCCCTCGCCGCGGGTGATTCCGTCCGCGGCGGCGTCGAAGGGTTTGCATCTGCCGTCGGCGGCCAGCGCTCCGGCCTGTTCGAACGAGGCCGTGACCGCCGGGGACAGGAGCACATTGACTCCCGCGGCGAGTGCCGTGTCGCACTCCCGGCTGCGCAGACTGCGGCAGGCCAGGTGCACGGCCACGAGGGACGACGAGCAGGCCGAGTCGGTGGTGATGCTGGGGCCGTGGAGGTCGAGCAGATAGGACACGCGGTTGGCGACGATGCTGCCGGCGGCTCCGGTGCTGGTCCACGGTGTCAGGCGCGCGGGATCCGAGGTGGTCAGATGCCCGTATTCGAGGGCGCTGAGGCCGACGAAGACGCCGGTGGCGGTGGACCGGAGGGCGTGGGCGGGGACTCCCGCGTGGTCCAGCGCCTCGCAGCCGACCTCGAGCACCAGCCGCTGCTGGGGATCCATGACTTCGGCCTCGTGAGGCGTGATGCCGAAGAATCGCGCGTCGAAGCCCTCGATGTCGTCGAGGAAGGCGCCCCACCGTGTGGTGGACTCCATCAGGGCGGTGGCGTCGGGCGCCGTGCCGGCGAAGTTCGGCCAGCGTTCTTCGGGCACCTGGCCGACCAGGTCCGTTCCCGCCAGGAGCCGCTCCCAGAACGCGTCCGGCCCGTGCACGTTCCCGGGCAGGCGGCATCCGATGCCCACGATGGCGATGGCGCCCTCGTCGGCGGGGGCGGTGGGGGCCGCTTCGCCGGACGCACCGGGCCGCTCGTCCGTCTCCACGGTGCCGTCGTCGTCGGCCCTCGTCAGGGTGCTGACCAGTTGTCCGATGGTGGGGTGCTCCCACAGCAGCGTGGCGGACAGCGACCGGTCGAGCATCTTCTCCAGTTCGCCGGTCAGTCCGACGGCGTCACGGGAGGTGAGACCGTACTCCGCCAAAGGGCGGGCGTCGTCGAGCTGTTCCGGAGGGATGCCGCTGATCTCCGAGACCAGTTGCAGCAGCGCGTTCCGCAGTTCGGCGACGCCCGCCCCGGAGCGACGGTCCGTGGTGAAGGGGGTGGTCCGGGTGTCCTCGACCGGCTCCTGGTCTCCGCCTGGTCGCTTCATGCGGTGCCGGCCTCCCCCTGCGCTCGCGCGTCGGAACTCCAGGCGCCCTGGAGGTACTGCTCACGGCAGGCGCCGCGGGCGACCTTGCCGCTCGTGGTGTGGGGAACGGTGCCGGGCGCGGCCAGGACGAAGTCGTGGACGGCGACGCCGTGACCGGCGGAGACCGCCGCCCGGACGGCACGTGTCGCCTCGTCCCGGACACTGTGGGGTTCCGCCAGGTCACGGGTGTGCTCGGCGACGACGACCAGGCGTTCTCCGTCATCGGTGAGGACGGAGAACGCCGCGGTGTGATGGCGGCGGATCGCCGGGTGGGCGCTCTCGACGGTCTGCTCGACGTCCTGCGGATAGTGATTGGTGCCGTCGATGATGACGAGGTCCTTGATGCGCCCGGTGATGTAGAGCTGCTTGTCGTGACACAGCCCCAGATCGCCCGTGCGCAGCCAGCGGCGCGTTCCGTCGCCCGGATCGTCGCCGTGCAGGGTGGCTCCGAAGGTGGCTTCGCTCTGCTCCCTGCGCCCCCAGTAGCCACGTCCGACGTTGGGCCCGCGAAGCCAGATCTCACCGACGTGCCCGTCCTCCAGACGGACGCCGGTGACCGGATCGACGATGGCGGCCTCCTGGCCGGTGGGCCGGCCGCAGCCGACCAGGCGGGTCACGGCCTGCGTCTCGGTCTCCTCGGCCACTCGCGCGGTGCCGGCCGCCAGCGCGGCCCGGTCGAAGCAGGTGACGGTCGGTTCCTCGCCGGCCGGTGACGCGGAGACGAAGACGGTCGCCTCGGCCAGCCCGTACGACGGGCGCATGGCGGTGCGGACCGTGCCGACGGGGGCGAAGGCCTCCTGGAACCGCCGGAGCGTCTGCCCGGAGATGGGTTCGCTGCCGTTGACCATGGCGGCGACCGACCCCAGCGACAGCTCGGCGCGCTCCCCGTCGGCGACGCGGCGCACACAGTAGTCGTAGGCGAAGTTCGGAGCGGCGGTGAGCGCTCCCGGATGCCGGGTGAGCAGCCGCAGCCATCTGACGGGCTGCTGGACGAAGGCCAGCGGATCCATGAACACGGAGTGGACGTGACCCACCACGGGCAGCACGATCGCCAGCACGAGCCCCATGTCGTGGTACAGCGGGAGCCATCCGACGGTGCAGTTGCGCCCCGCGCGGATGTCGTACGCCTCCAGGGCCTGGCGAGCGTTGACGCAGACGTTGGCGTGGGTGATCTCCACGCCGGACGGTACGCGGGTGGAACCCGAGGTGTACTGCAGATAGGCGCAGTCCTCGGGCTGCGGACGAAAGGACCTCCCACCCGTCATCGCGCCCTCCGGCGCCGGCTCCGCGACCAGGTCCTGCTCGGTGACCACGCGCACCCGCAGGCCGTCCAGGTCGGCGCAGAACTTCTCGGCGGTCTGCAGCGACCCCGGGCTGGTGAGGGCGAGGACGGGGTCGGCGTCGGCGAGCACGGCGGCGAGTTTCTCCGCATGACCGGGCAGGTCCGGGGGGAAGAGGGGCACGGCGATCGCGCCGGCGCAGGTGGCCGCGAGGAAGCCGACGACGTAGTCCAGGTTCTGCGGTGCGACGACGGCCACCCGCTCGCCGGCTGCGCCGGCGTGGCGCAGGGCCGTCGTGAGGGCGCTCACGCGCTGCTCCAGTCGGCGCCAGGTCAGACTGGAGGGAACGCCGTCGCGGTCGCTGCTGAAATCCACGAAAGTGAACGCAGTTTCGTCGGGTGCACGTGCTGCGGCCTGAGCGAGATAGTCGCTGATCGTGTCTCTCACGGTTTCCAGCACCGAGTCACCGAACCTTTGTTCTAGGAAAGGAATGGACTCTTCGGCCGTCAGGCCGTCGGGCGTATCCGATGGCGGTTTTCGCCGCCCGTCACCGCTTCCACGAACAGCGGCAGCAGGTGAGCGAACAGCCAAACACGGAGACATGCCGGGCTTCCAGTGACACGCCGAGGCGGCTTTCCAGCCGGCGCAGGCCAGCAGGGTCTCCGCGAGTCGCGCTCGATATACCCGGACGGCAGCGTATGCAGGAGGGATTGAAGAACGTGACCGCCCGTCCGCCCCCTCCCCCGCCGCCCGAGGCAGGTACCGTGAGTCGATCGCGCGCCATTATCATTGTCATGGCCGTCCTTTTGCCGTCGTTCATGACGGCCCTGGACAACACCATCGTGAATGTGGCGCTGCCCCAGATTCGCGCCGAACTCGCATTGGACGATGCCGGATTGAAGTGGGTGGCGGCCATTTACCCGCTCACCCTGGCGAGCCTTCTCCTGCTGGGCGGACATCTGGCCGACACCATCGGTCGGCGCCTGACGCTGCTGCTCGGCGTCGCCCTCTTCAGCGCCTCCTCGGCCGGGTGCGGCCTGGCGGCCTCCGGGACGGCCCTGATCGCCTTCCGCGGGCTGCAGGGAGCCGGCGCCGCCCTGATTCTGCCTTCCTCGCTGGCGGTCCTCTCCCATGACCTGCCGCCCCGCGCGCGCACCGCGGCCTTCAGCGCGACCACCGCCACCCTGGCCTCGGCACTGGCCTGCGGACCCGTGGTCTCCGGAGTCCTGACCCAGCATCTCGGCTGGGAGTCGGTGTTCGCCATGAACGTTCCGCTCGGATGCGCGAGTCTCCTCGCCGGTCTCCTGCTCCCCGGACCCGGCTCCTCGACCCCCTCTTCGACCGCCCCGTCGGCCACCATCTCGCTGCGCGTGGTCGCGTTGGCGTGCTGCTCGCTCGCGGCCCTCGCCCACTGCCTGATCGAGGGACCTGAACGCGGTTTCGACAGCATTCCGGTGGCCGCTTCGGGGGTCATTCTCGTCGCCTCGGCCGTCGGCCTGTCGTACGAGTTGACCCTGCGCCGCAACACCGCGCTGCGGCTCCTCTTTCGGCAACGCCCATTCGTGGGCGGAATCATCACTCAACTGCTGTGGGGCCTCAGCGTGAGTGGAGTCTATTTCTTCACGTCGCAATTTCTGCAGAACGGCCTCGGCCTTGCCCCGACATCAGCCGGACTGACGTTTGTCCCCGTGGCTCTTTCCCTGATCGTCGCCGCACCTTTCATTGCCCGAATGGCGCTCCGCTGGGGAGACGGGCGAATCTCCGCCCTGGGCCTGCTCATGGTGGGCCTGGGGCTGCTGATGGTCGCCCTGGGAAGCTCCGGAGGAAGTCTCGTCCATATCCTGCCCGGCCTTTCGGCCATCGGCTTCGGCTCCGCGCTGGCTGTTCCGCTGACCACGCGTGCTCTGGAATCCCCGCCCGATCGCCTTTCCGGCATCGCCGCCGGACTGTTCAGCGCCGTGCGCGAGGCATCCGGAGTCGTCGGGATCGCCCTCGTGGGCGCGATGGTGTCGTTCGTGGAGCGGGCCGCGGCCGCCGCGGGGGCCAACGACTCGGACGCCTTCCTCTCCGGCTACCAAGCCGGTCTCTGTCTGGCGTCCGCGCTGGTCGGGGCAGGGGCCCCCGTCGCGTTGTGGGCACTGCGACGCCACGGGGGCGCGGGGCACCGCGTGACAGGTCCCGGCGAACCGGACGGCCCGAACCACGCGGATCCCGCCACACCGAACCATCCCTAAGGGCTGTCCCGTAATCCCCGGTGTGGTGCGACTCGCTCTAACCCAGCGCGGACTTGACCGCGTCGGCCAGCCGGCCGGCGACGGAGCGAGCCTGGTCGATGTCCGCCGCCTCGACCATCACCCGTACCAGCGGCTCGGTACCGGAGGGCCGCAGCAACACCCGCCCGGTGGAACCCAGCTCCCGCTCCGCCTCGGCGATCGCGGAGGCGAGCTCCTCCGAGGAGGAGACCCGGGACCGGTCCACATCCGGCACATTGATCAGCACCTGCGGCAGCCGCTCCATCACCGAGGCCAGCTCCCGCAGCGACCGCCCGCTCTGGGCCACCCGCGCCGCCAGCATCAGCCCGGTCAGCGTCCCGTCCCCCGTGGTCGCGTGGTCAAGGATGATCACGTGGCCGGACTGCTCACCGCCGAGCGCGTACCCGTGCTCCTTCATCTCCTCCAGCACGTACCGGTCACCGACCGCCGCCTGGACGAGCCGGATCCCCTCCCGCTCCATCGCGAGCTTGAACCCGAGGTTGGACATCACGGTGGCCACCACGGTGTCCGACCGCAGCGCCCCCCGCTCCCGCATGGCCAGCGCCAGCACGGCGAGGATCTGGTCCCCGTCGACCTCGCCGCCCGTGTGGTCCACGGCGAGACAGCGGTCCGCGTCACCGTCGTGGGCGATGCCGAAGTCCGCCCCGTGCTCCACGACCGCGGCCTTCAGCTTCTCCAGGTGTGTCGACCCGCACCCGTCGTTGATGTTGAGCCCGTCCGGCTCCGCACCGATGGTCACGACCTCCGCGCCCGCCCGGGCGAATGCCTCCGGCGACACCCGGGCCGCCGCGCCGTGCGCCTCGTCGAGGACGATCCTCAGCCCGTCCAGCCGGTTCGGCAGGACGGCGATGAGGTGGGCGACGTACCGGTCGAACCCCTCGTCGTACGAGCGCACCCGCCCGACGCCGCCGCCCGTCGGGCGCTCCCACGGCTCCCCGCGCCGGTGCTCCTCGTAGACCGCCTCGATCCGGTCCTCGAGCTCGTCGGCGAGCTTGTGGCCGCCGCGGGCGAAGAACTTGACGCCGTTGTCGGGCATCGCGTTGTGGCTCGCGGAGAGCATCACGCCGAGGTCGGCGCCGAGCACACCGGTGAGGTACGCGACGGCCGGCGTCGGCAGCACCCCGACCTTCAGCACGTCCACGCCCGCACTCGCGAGGCCCGCCACCACGGCGGCCTCCAGGAACTCCCCGGACGCACGCGGATCCCGTCCCACGACGGCCACCGGCCGGTGGCCCTCGAAGGTGCCCGCCTCGGCCAGCACGTGTGCCGCGGCGACGGACAGGCCGAGCGCCATCTCGGCCGTCAGATCCGCGTTGGCGACACCGCGCACGCCGTCCGTACCGAAGAGTCGTCCCACTTGTCCTCCTGAGGAAGCGTCAGTTACGAAAATCGCACTACACCGGATAGCGGCATCCGGTCACACAAGCATTTGAGCATCTTGTGCCGTTATACGCCCCCGTTTGCGGTAAAACGAACGCCCCGACGGCACTGTGGCGTGCCGCCGGGGCGTTCGCAGAGCAGGCAGCGAGCGATTAACGCTTGCTGTACTGCGGAGCCTTGCGGGCCTTCTTCAGACCGGCCTTCTTCCGCTCGACCGCACGGTCGTCGCGGCGCAGGAAGCCGGCCTTCTTCAGGGCGCCGCGGTTGTTGTCGACGTCCGCCTCGTTCAGCGCGCGGGCGACACCGAGACGGAGCGCACCGGCCTGACCGGAGACACCGCCACCGGCGATGCGGGCGACGACGTCGTAACGGCCCTCGAGCTCGAGGACCTTGAACGGCTCGTTGACTTCCTGCTGGTGCACCTTGTTCGGGAAGTAGTCCTCGAGGGTGCGACCGTTGATCTTCCACTTGCCGGAGCCCGGGACGATCCGGACACGGGCGATGGCGTTCTTGCGACGGCCCAGGCCGGCGGCCGGCTGCGGGTCGCCGAAGCGGGAGGCCAGCGACTCCGAGGTGTACTCGCCCTCGACGGGGACCTCGGACTCGGTGGTGTAGCTGTCGATGTCGACGAGCTCGGTCTCTTCGAGCGGCTGCTCGGCAGTGGTCTCAGCCACGGTGATTCCTCAGATTCTCTTAGCTTGGGGTGGTGTGGCCGGTGTTACTGCGCGACCTGGGTGATCTCGAACGGCTGCGGCTGCTGCGCGCCGTGCGGGTGCTGGTCACCCTTGTAGACCTTCAGCTTCGTGAGCATCTGACGGCCCAGCGTGTTCTTCGGGAGCATGCCCTTGACGGCCTTCTCGATGGCCTTCTCCGGGTTCTTGTCCAGCAGCTCGTCGTAGCGGACGGAGCGCAGACCACCCGGGTAGCCGGAGTGGCGGTACGCCATCTTCTGGGTCCGCTTGTTGCCGGACAGGTGCACCTTGTCGGCATTGATGATGATGACGAAGTCACCGGTGTCGACGTGAGGGGCGTAGATCGGCTTGTGCTTGCCGCGCAGAAGGGAGGCGGCAGTGGTGGCGAGACGGCCCAGGACAACGTCCTGAGCGTCGATGACGTGCCACTGGCGCGTCACATCGCCGGGCTTGGGGCTGTACGTACGCACGGTTCGTAGCCTTCGCTTCGAGTGAGTGGTCCTGACAAGGTCACCGAAGACGATCACGACAGCCCAGACCGCACTGCGGTGACGCAAACCGCGTGCTGGTCGCTGGTCATCGGCCCGGTGGACCGGTGTAAGGGCCCGTCCCGTGAGAATGAGCAAGCCAATACACAACGAAGATGCAGGATACCCGTGCGGCCACGGTGGGGTCAAAACGAGCGCATCACGCCCGCCCCCGCACGGCAAACACGACATCTCCGGGTGAGAGGGTTTCAAAGCGAGTTGAGGCGGAACACCGGGCGTGTCATGCCGTCTAAGATGCGGCCCATGAGCTATGGGCAGGGGGGACCTCAGTCCCAGTGGGATCCGTGGAAACCGAACTCCCAGCAGCCGTGGAGCGGCGGCGGCGACGGCGCGAGCCCTGACTGGGCCGCGCTGGCGGAGGCGTCGGAGACGCGTAACCGGCGCCGCAAGCTGTTCTTCATAGGCGGGGGCGCGCTCGCGACCATCGGCATCGGCACCGCCGTCGCCATGGGCGTGGTGAACGCGAGCAGCGACGACGAGGCCAACCGGCCGACGTCCTCGGTGCCCGCGACCGCCGATCTGCCGAGCGCGTCCGGCACCCCGTCCTTCGCACCGACCAGCGCCCCGCCGCCGCTGGACCCGAAGGAGTTCGTCTCCAGCAAGGCCAAGGACACGGCGGCCAACAGCCCGAACCTGATGTTCCCGGGCAACCAGCTGACCATGGGCTCGAACGTCTACTCCAAGGGCCCGACCGCCGACTCCCCCACCTGCACCTCGGGCGCCCAGGGCACCCTGCCCAAGGTGCTGACGGCGAACGGCTGCACCCGGATGATGCGGGTCACCTACACCAAGGGCAACATCGCGGTGACGCTCGGTGTCGCGATCTTCGACACCGAGGCCCAGGCCCTCAAGGTCAAGAGCCAGTCCGACAAGCAGAGCATCGTCAAGGCCCTCACCGGCGGCGGCGTGAAGGCCTTCTGCAACGGCGCGATCTGCCGCTCGACGACCAACTCCTACGGCCGCTACGCCTACTTCACGATCACCGGCTTCAGCACCGGCAAGGACGTGACCACCAAGGACACCGCGGTCTTCACCGCGGGTGACGACCTCGCCCAGTTCGCCTTCCAGCAGATCCGCAAGCGCGGCCAGACCCAGGCCTCCGCGGCCGCGAACGGCTGATCCACCGCCCGGGCCGGGGCCGGCTCAGCAGCAGCCGGCCCCGGGCAGCGTCCGCCTGTTCCGCGCCTCCTTGTTGCGCGCGGCGAGCAGCTCGTCGGCCGGGTAGCCGACCTCCTCCAGCGTCAGCCCGTGCGGCCGTACGACATGCACGGCCGAGTCCCGTACGCCCGCGGCCAGCACCTTCCCGGGCCACTCCGGCCCCCGGTGCCCGTCCCCCACGAACAGCAGCGCGCCGATCAGCGAGCGCACCATGTTGTGGCAGAACGCGTCGGCGCGGACCGTGGCGGTGATGATCCCGTCCTCGCCCTTGCGCAAGCTCAGTTCCTGCAGTGTGCGGATGGTGGTCGCGCCCTCCCGCCGCTTGCAGTAGGCAGCGAAGTCGTGCTCCCCGAGCAGCCGCTCGGCCGCCTCGTTCATCGCGTCGACGTCGAGCGGCCAGTCGTGCCAGAGGACGTGCCCCCGCAGCAGCGGGTCGACGCCCCCGGGATTGTCGGTGACCCGGTACGCGTAGCGCCGCCAGACGGCCGAGAAACGGGCGTTGAAGCCCCTGGGAGCCTCCCTGAGCGCCCACACCCGGACATCGCGCGGCAGCCGCCCTGCGAGCCGCTTCAGCAGCTTCTCGTGGTGCTCCCGCCAGACGCCCTCCGGCAGATCGACATGGGCGACCTGCCCGCGCGCGTGCACCCCGGCATCGGTCCGCCCGGCCACGGTCAGCTCGTACGTCGTCCCCCCGGAGCGCGTGACGGTCCGCAGGGCGTCCTCGATCTCCCCCTGCACGGTCCGCCGCCCCCCTGCCTGCTTCGCCCACCCGGAGAACGAGGTCCCGTCGTAGGACAGATCAAGGCGCACCCGCACGAACCCGGGCTCAACTTCGTCACTCACACAGAGATCCTCTCAGGTACCCGAAAGCGGGCCCGCTCCTGAAAGGAACGGACCCGCTGAGCGCGCCCCAGAGGGGCGCGGGAAACCGCGCGACAAGCCGCGACGAAGCCGCGGCCCGCCGAACAGACAGGACCCGGCAGACGCTTACGCGTCCTTGGACTCCTCGGCCGGAGCGTCCTCGGCCTCGCCGGCCTCGGAAACGTCGGCCTTGGTCTCCTCGGCAACCGGAGCGGCCTCGGCGTCCTTGGCGGCACGCTTCGTCGCGGCCTCGGCCTCACCGGTCGCCTGCTGCGCCACCGTCAGCGCCTCGACCAGCTCGATGACGGCCATGGGCGCGTTGTCGCCACGACGGTTACCGATCTTGGTGATACGGGTGTAGCCGCCCGGACGGTTCTCGTAGCGCGGGCCGATCTCGGTGAAGAGCGTGTGGACGACGCTCTTGTCCGTGATCACCTGGAGCACCTGACGGCGGTTGTGAAGGTCGCCCTTCTTCGCCTTGGTGACCAGACGCTCGGCGTACGGCCGCAGACGGCGGGCCTTCGCCTCGGTGGTGGTGATGCGGCCGTGCTCGAAGAGGCTCTTCGCGAGGTTCGCGAGGAGCAGCTTCTCGTGCGCGGCACTGCCGCCCAGACGGGCACCCTTGGTGGGCTTCGGCATGGTTCTTCTCCTGTGTGTCTGCCCCGGCCGTATCAGGTACCGGGGTCAGTATCCGAGCGGGCGGTCGCCCGTCGGAGATCCGGGGTCCGCCGACGCGGACCCCGGAGGTGGTGGAGATCAGTACTGCTCGGTCTCCACGAAGCCCGCGTCCGCGTCGTCGTCGGCGCCGAAGGCGTCGGCAGCGGCCGTGGGGTCGAATCCGGGCGGGCTGTCCTTCAGGGCCAGGCCCATGCCGGCCAGCTTCGCCTTGACCTCGTCGATGGACTTCGCACCGAAGTTGCGGATGTCCAGGAGGTCCGCCTCGGAACGCGCCACGAGCTCACCCACGGAGTGGATGCCCTCACGCTTGAGGCAGTTGTAGGAGCGGACGGTCAGCTCGAGCTCCTCGATCGGGAGCGCGAGGTCGGCCGCCAGCGCCGCGTCCGTCGGGGACGGACCCATGTCGATGCCCTCGGCGTCGATGTTGAGCTCGCGGGCGAGCCCGAACAGCTCGACCAGCGTCTTACCGGCGGAGGCCATGGCGTCACGCGGACGCATCGCCTGCTTGGTCTCGACGTCGACGATCAGCTTGTCGAAGTCGGTGCGCTGCTCGACACGCGTGGCCTCGACCTTGTACGTGACCTTCAGAACCGGCGAGTAGATCGAGTCGACCGGGACACGGCCGATCTCCTGGCCCACCTGCTTGTTCTGCACAGCCGAGACGTAGCCGCGACCGCGCTCGACGGTCAGCTCCATCTCCAGCTTGCCCTTGCCGTTGAGCGTGGCGAGGACGAGGTCGGGGTTGTGCACCTCGACACCGGCCGGGGGCGCGATGTCGGCGGCGGTGACCAGACCCGGACCCTGCTTGCGCAGGTACATCACGACCGGCTCGTCGTGCTCACTGCTCACGACCAGCTGCTTGATGTTGAGGATCAGGTCGGTGACGTCCTCCTTGACGCCCGGCACGGTGGTGAACTCGTGCAGGACACCGTCGATGCGGATGGACGTGACCGCCGCACCCGGGATCGACGAAAGGAGCGTACGGCGGAGGGAGTTGCCGAGGGTGTAGCCGAAGCCCGGCTCCAGCGGCTCGATCACGAACCGGGAGCGGAACTCGTCGACGACCTCTTCGGTCAACGAGGGACGCTGAGCGATCAGCATGTTGTGTTCCTTCAGTCAGGGGCGCCCGCTATTTGACGCCCGACTCTGTACTGCAAGGGTACGGGCGGTGCGCCTCGAAGGAGACACACCGCCCGAGCCCCGAAAACCAGCGCGTCAGACGCGACGACGCTTCGGCGGGCGGCAGCCGTTGTGGGGGGTCGGGGTGACGTCCTGGATGGAGCCGACCTCGAGGCCCGTGGCCTGCAGGGAACGGATGGCGGTCTCACGACCGGCGCCCGGGCCCTTGACGAACACGTCGACCTTGCGCATGCCGTGCTCCTGAGCGCGGCGGGCAGCCGACTCGGCGGCCATCTGCGCGGCGAACGGCGTGGACTTGCGCGAGCCCTTGAAGCCGACGTGGCCGGCGGAGGCCCAGGAGATCACGTTTCCGGCCGGGTCCGTGATGGACACGATCGTGTTGTTGAACGTGCTCTTGATGTGCGCCTGGCCGTGCGCGACGTTCTTCTTTTCCTTGCGGCGCACCTTCTTGGCAGCGCCCTGACGTCCCTTGGGGGGCATGTGGAAAACTCCTACGGGAGGTGGTCGGTCCTACAGCGAAGACCGCTGGACGGCGAGTCCGCTGCGGACTACTTCTTGCCCGGCTTCTTCTTGCCGGCGATGGCGCGACGCGGGCCCTTGCGGGTGCGGGCGTTGGTGCTGGTGCGCTGACCGCGGACGGGCAGACCGCGACGGTGACGGAGACCCTGGTAGCAGCCGATCTCCACCTTGCGGCGGATGTCGGCCTGGACCTCGCGACGGAGGTCACCCTCGGTCTTGATGTTGTTGTCCACGTACTCGCGGATCGCGACGAGCTGCTCCTCGGAGAGGTCGCGAACGCGGGTGTTCGGGTCGACGCCGGTCGCAGCCAGCGTCTCCTGCGAGAGGGTCCGGCCGATGCCGAACACGTAGGTGAGGGCGACCTCCACGCGCTTGTCGCGCGGGATGTCAACACCGGAAACGCGTGCCATTCAATGGCTCCTGGTGATCGTCGGAGGTCTTCCACAGGACCGCCTCCCAGCCGCCGTACCAGGTACGAACTGGGTCCCCGGCCTCCGAACCGGGGGTGTCAGGCGATTTCGGGAAATCCCCTGGGTCCTGCGTATGAACATATTCAGCTCGCGTCGCGCGAATCTCTGCGATGTCGATGCAGAGGGTGTGATCCTTGTGCGATCAGCCCTGGCGCTGCTTGTGGCGCGGGTTCTCGCAAATGATCATGACCCGGCCGTGACGGCGGATCACCCTGCACTTGTCGCAGATCTTCTTGACGCTCGGCTTGACCTTCATTGGGTGAGGTTCTCCGGGTCAGTTGCCGACAGCCCCGAACGCCCGCCAGGACGCACGAAGGTATGGGCAAGATCTACTTGTACCGGTAGACGATCCGGCCACGAGTCAGGTCGTACGGAGACAGCTCCACCACGACCCGGTCGTCAGGGAGGATACGGATGTAGTGCATCCGCATCTTGCCGCTGATGTGTGCCAGGACCTGGTGGCCGTTCTGGAGCTCGACCTTGAACATGGCGTTCGGAAGAGACTCGACGACAGTGCCCTCGATCTCGATGGCACCTTGCTTCTTGGCCACGCTTCGCCCTTCGAATCGACTACCTTGATCGACTCCCCCGCTTTCCCCTGGGGCCGCATGCAGACATGCGGGTGCACGAGAGCCGACGAGTCAGTCTACGTCAGCACTCCGAGAAACACGAATCGAAGAGTCTGCCCCACAGCGGAGATCATTACGCAAGGGACCGCCGCTACCACCGTGGGCAGTGGCACCCCATGACGGACCAGCCGACCCCGACCGACAACGCCGAGTGCCGTCAGGTCAGTGGATCCGGCGCGGTCTCGACGCCGTGCTCCGCCAGCTTGGCCCTGCCGCCGTCCGGGGACGTCAGGACCAAGGGGCCCTCCTCCGTCAGCGCGACGCTGTGCTCCCAGTGCGACGACCACGTGCCGTCCGTCGTGATGACCGTCCAGTCGACCCATCCCCGACGCCCCTCTCGCGGGCTCGGCGCCGGAGGCGCCTCACAAGCTTCGAGCGGCTGCGCCGGCCGCCGCGGCACAGGCCCGGGGGCCGTCAGGTCAGTGGATCCGGCGCGGTCTCGACGCCGTGCTCCGCCAGCTTGGCCCTGCCCCCGTCCGGGGACGTCAGGACCAAGGGGCCCTCCTCCGTCAGCGCGACGCTGTGCTCCCAGTGCGACGACCACGTGCCGTCCGTCGTGATGACCGTCCAGTCGTCGTCGAGGACCTGGGTGCGGGGGGTGCCGAGGGAGACCATCGGTTCGATCGCGAGGCAGAACCCGGGGACCAGCTTGGGGCCCTTGCCGCGGCGGCGGTCGACGTAGTTCAGCAGGTGCGGGTCCATGTGCATCTCGGTGCCGATGCCGTGGCCGCCGTAGTCCTCGATGATGCCGTAGCGGCCGCCGCCGGGCTTGGGCTGGCGGCGGATGTAGGTCTCGATCGCGCGCGAGACGTCGACCAGGCGGTTGCCGAGCTTCATCGCGGCGATGCCGGCCCACATGGACTCCTCCGTGACCCGGGAGAGCTCGATCAGCTCGGGGGCGTGGCCCGAGCCGACGAACGCCGTGTACGCCGCGTCGCCGTGCCAGCCGTCGACGATCGCGCCGCAGTCGATGGAGATGATGTCACCGGACTTCAGGACCACCTCGTCGGAGGGGATGCCGTGGACCACCACGTCGTTCACCGAGGTGCAGATCGTCGCGGGGAAACCGCCGTAGCCCAGGAAGTTCGACTTCGCGCCGTGCTCCGCGAGGACCTTGCGCGCCACCTCGTCCAGGTCCTTCGTGGATGCCCCCGGCACCGCCGCCTCCCGCGTCGCCGCGTGGATGGCGGCGACGACCAGCCCCGCCGCACGCATCTTCGCGATCTGCTCGGGGCTCTTGATCTGCACCATGGGGGCCTGCGCTCTCCGTCACTAGGTCGGGGTGACCCGTCGGGGTCACTCGGTCGGGGGGTCCTGCTACGTACACAACAGTACGGCCGTGGGGTCCCGGGGACTCCCACGGCCGTACAGGGGCGACGACTACGCGTCCTCGCTCTCACGCTTCAGCGCGGCCAGCGCGCGGCTGGTGACCTCTTCCACCGGGCCCATGGAGTCGATCGTCACGACCAGTCCCTGGGCCTTGTAGTAGTCGATGATCGGCTCGGTCTGCGTGTGGTAGACCTCCAGCCGCGTACGGACCGTCTCCTCGGAGTCGTCGTCCCGCTGGTACAGCTCGCCGCCGCACACGTCGCACACGCCGTCCTGCGCCGGCTTCTTGTACGACACGTGGAAGACGTGGGACGAGTCGTTGCGGCAGATGCGCCGGCCGGCGATCCGCTTGACGACCTCCTCCTCGGGGGCCTCCAGGTCCAGTACCGCGTCCAGCTTGATGCCCTCGGTGGTGAGCAGTTCGTCCAGGGCCTCGGCCTGCGAGACGTTGCGCGGGAAGCCGTCCAGCAGGAAGCCGCGCTCGGCGTCCGGCTGCTCCATGCGGTCCTTGGCCATCGCGATGGTCACCTCGTCGGGGACGAGGTTCCCGGCGTCCATGTAGGACTTCGCGAGTTTCCCGAGGTCGGTCTGCCGGCTGATGTTGGCGCGGAACAGGTCGCCCGTGGAGATGTGCGGCACGCTCAGTGTCTCGGCCAGGCGAGTGGCCTGCGTACCCTTTCCGGCACCCGGCGGCCCGACGAGGACGATTCGCATCAGCGGAGGAACCCTTCGTAATTGCGCTGCTGGAGCTGGCTCTCGATCTGCTTCACCGTCTCGAGACCCACACCCACGATGATCAGGATGCTGGTCCCGCCGAACGGGAAGTTCTGGCTTGCCCCGAAGCCAGCCAACGCCATCGTCGGGACGAGAGCAATCAGACCCAAGTACAGCGAACCCGGCCAGGTGATCCGGTTGAGCACGTACGACAGGTACTCAGCGGTCGGTCGGCCAGCCCGGATGCCCGGGATGAAGCCACCATACTTCTTCATGTTGTCGGCGACTTCCTCGGGGTTGAAGGAGATCGCCACGTAGAAGAAGGAGAAGAACACGATGAGCAGGAAGTACATGCTGATGTAGACCGGGTGGGTGCCCTTGGTCAGGTTCTGCTCGATCCAGGTCTTCCAGCTGGAGTTCCCGCTGGAGAACTGGGCGACGAGAGCCGGGATGTAGAGCAGCGACGAGGCGAAGATGACCGGGATCACACCGGCCTGGTTCACCTTGAGGGGGATGTACGTCGAGGTGCCGCCGTAGGACCGGCGGCCGATCATGCGCTTCGCGTACTGCACGGGGATCCGGCGCTGGGCCTGCTCGACGAAGACCACCAGGCCCACCATCACCAGGCCGACCAGGATGACCGTGCCGAACTCGATCCAGCCGTCGGCCAGGGTGCCCTGCTTCTTGATGGCCCACAGCGCGGACGGGAAGGTCGCGGCGATCGAGATGAACATCAGGATCGACATGCCGTTGCCGATGCCGCGGTCGGTGATGAGCTCACCGAGCCACATCACGACGGCCGTACCGGCGGTCATGCAGATGACCATGACGATGGTGGTGAAGATCGCGCGGTCCGGGACGATGCTCGAGGCGACCGAGCAGCCGGAGAACAGGGCGCCGCTGCGGGCGGTGGCCACCAGGCCGGTGCCCTGCAGGATGGCGAGCGCCACCGTGAGGTATCGGGTGTACTGCGTGATCTTCGTGGTACCGGCCTGGCCCTCCTTCTTCAGGGCCTCCAGGCGCGGGATGACCACGGTCAGCAGCTGAAGGATGATGCTCGCCGTGATGTACGGCATGATGCCCAGCGCGAAGACGGTGATCTGCAGCAGCGCACCACCGCTGAACATGTTCACCAGACCGAAGAGGCCCTGGTTGCCGGACGCCTCGTCCACGCACTGCTGGACGGACGTGTAGTCGACACCGGGGATCGGGATGTGCGTGCCGACCCGGTAGACCACGATGATGGCGAGCGTGAAGAGCAGCTTCTTGCGCAGGTCGGGCGTCTTGAACGCCCGGGCGAACGCGGTGAGCACGGTGCCTCCTGCGACCCCCGCGCAACTGCGTCAAGGGTGACGGTCTTGAGGGTCCAATAAGAACAACGACATACGACAACGACATGAGTAACGGTCGACTGCCGCTCAAGGTGCCCTCTTGAGAGAACCTTGTGAAAAGTGGGCAGTGCAGGTCACCTTACCCGCGACACAGCCGCCCTAGGAACGACCAACCGGGGATACCCCATTTGTGGGGTATCCCCGGTCGGGATCGCTCAAGTCATCGAGACGCCTGATGGGTTCAGACGAGCTCGGTGACGGTGCCGCCGGCGGCGGTGATCTTCTCCTTGGCGGAGCCGGAGACGGCGTCGACCGTCACCTGCAGCGCCACGGAGATCTCGCCCTGGCCGAGGACCTTGACGAGGCTGTTCTTGCGAACGGCACCCTTGGCCACCAGACCCTCGACGGTGACCTCGCCACCCTCGGGGTAGAGCGCGGCCAGCTTGTCGAGGTTCACGACCTGGAACTCGGTCTTGAACGGGTTCTTGAAGCCCTTCAGCTTCGGAAGACGCATGTGGAGGGGCATCTGGCCACCCTCGAAGCGCTCCGGAACCTGGTAGCGGGCCTTCGTGCCCTTGGTACCACGACCGGCCGTCTTACCCTTCGAGGCCTCACCACGACCGACACGGGTCTTCGCGGTCTTGGCGCCCGGGGCGGGACGGAGGTTGTGGATCTTGAGCGGGTTGTTCTCCGCCATGATCAGTCGACCTCCTCGACCGTCACGAGGTGGCGGACGGTGTGCACCATGCCGCGGAACTCGGGGCGGTCCTCCTTGACGACCACGTCACCCAGGCGCTTGAGGCCCAGGGAACGCAGGGTGTCACGGTGGTTCTGCTTGCTGCCGATGTAGGACTTCGTCTGCGTGATCTTGAGCTGAGCCATCACGCACCCGCCCCGGCACGCGCACGCAGCAGGGCCGCGGGAGCGACGTCCTCGAGCGGCAGACCACGGCGGGCCGCGATCTCCTCGGGACGCTGCAGACCCTTCAGGGCCTCCACGGTGGCGTGCACGATGTTGATCGCGTTGTCGGAGCCGAGCGACTTCGACAGCACGTCGTGGATACCGGCGCACTCGAGCACGGCACGCACCGGACCACCGGCGATGACGCCGGTACCGGGGGACGCGGGCTTCAGGAGCACGACGCCGGCCGCCTTCTCACCCTGGATGGGGTGCGGGATGGTGCCCTGGATACGGGGGACCTTGAAGAAGTGCTTCTTGGCCTCCTCAACGCCCTTGGCGATGGCGGCCGGCACCTCCTTGGCCTTGCCGTAGCCGACACCCACGGTGCCGTCACCGTCGCCCACCACGACCAGCGCGGTGAAGCTGAAGCGACGACCACCCTTCACAACCTTGGCGACGCGGTTGATCGCGACGACGCGCTCAACGTACGCGGTCTTCTCGGCGGCAGCAGCGCCGCCGTCACGGCCCTTCCGGTCCCGCCGCTCGCCGCCACCGGCACCGCTTCCGCGGCGCTGGGGTCCAGCCATTGGATTACCTCTCTCTTTCCGCTAGCTACAAGCGGCTCAGAACTTGAGCCCGGCCTCGCGGGCGGCGTCCGCCAGGGCGGCGATGCGCCCGGCGTACTGGTTACCACCACGGTCGAACACGACAGCCTCGACGCCGGCGGCCTTGGCACGCTCGGCGACCAGGGCGCCGACCTGCTTGGCCTGCGCGGACTTGTCGCCCTCGCCACCGCGGATCGACGTGTCCAGCGTGGACGCCGAAGCCAGGGTGTGGCCCTTCAGGTCGTCGATCACCTGCGCCACGATGTGGCGGTTGGAGCGGGTAACGACCAGACGGGGACGCTCCGACGTACCGTTGATCCGCTTGCGGATCCGGATGTGACGGCGCTTGATCGCGGCGCGCTTGTAGGCGTCGCCCTTCAGGATCTTCTGCCCGTATGCCATGGCTTACTTACCCGCCTTTCCGACCTTGCGGCGGATGACTTCGCCCTCGTACTTGACGCCCTTGGCCTTGTACGGGTCAGGCTTGCGCAGCTTGCGGATGTTGGCCGCAACCTCGCCGACCTTCTGCTTGTCGATGCCCTCGACCTGGAAACGGGTCGGGGTCTCGACCTTGAAGGTGATGCCCTCGGGGGCCTCGACCAGGATCGGGTGGCTGTAACCGAGCGCGAACTCGAGGTTCGAGCCCTTGGCGGTCACGCGGTAACCGACACCGCTGATCTCGAGCTTCTTCACGTAACCCTGGGTCACGCCGGTGATCATGTTCGCCACCAGCGTGCGGGACAGGCCGTGCAGGGCCTTGCTCTGACGCTCGTCGTTGGGGCGGGTCACCTGCAGGGTGCCGTCGTCGCCCTTGGCGATGTCGATCGGTGCCACGACGGTGTGAGTCAGCGAGCCCTTGGGACCCTTGACCGACACGGTCCGGCCGTCGATGGTGACGTCCACGCCGGCGGGAACCGCGATGGGGAGCTTGCCGATGCGCGACATAGCTGTTTCCTCCGTTCCCTTCTGCTACCAGACGTAGGCGAGGACTTCCCCACCCACGCCCTTCTTGCCGGCCTGCTTGTCGGTGAGGAGCCCGTGCGACGTGGAGATGATCGCCACGCCGAGGCCGCCCAGCACCTTCGGCAGGGAGGTGGACTTCGCGTACACCCGGAGACCGGGCTTGGAGATCCGCTTGATGCCCGCGATGGAGCGCTCACGGTTCGGGCCGAACTTCAGCTCGAGGGTGAGGTTCTTGCCGACCTCGGCGTCCTCGACCTTCCAGCCCGTGATGAAGCCCTCCTGCTGGAGGATCTCCGCGATGTGCGACTTGATCTTGGACGCCGGCATCGTCACGGAGTCGTGGTACGCCGAGTTCGCGTTCCGCAGACGCGTCAGCATGTCTGCGATCGGATCAGTCATGGTCATGAATTGGCCTGTGGCCTCTCTCGCCGGGGTTTCCTGGTGCGCCATCCCTCTCCCCGATCCGAGACGGGACGGGTGCGGCGCGGTGGACCTACGGCGTAGTAAGTCGTACGGGCGACTGTCAGGCGCCCAACCCTCTAAGCCTAAGCCATGAAGGGGTGGGCGCCTGACACGCCCAGTGCTTACCGAGAGCCTCTGGAACCCCTAGATAAGGGATTTACCAGGAGCTCTTGGTCACGCCCGGCAGCTCGCCACGGTGAGCCATCTCACGAAGGCACACGCGGCACAGGCCGAACTTGCGGTACACGGAGTGCGGACGACCGCAGCGCTGGCAGCGGGTGTATGCGCGCACACCGAACTTGGGCTTGCGAGCAGCCTTAGCGATCAGAGCCTTCTTCGCCATCTCGCTCACGCCTCCTTGAAGGGGAAGCCGAGGTGACGAAGGAGCGCGCGGCCCTCAGCGTCGTTGGTCGCCGTGGTGACCACGGTGATGTCCATACCCCGGACACGGTCGATCTTGTCCTGGTCGATCTCGTGGAACATGACCTGCTCCGTGAGACCGAAGGTGTAGTTGCCACGGCCGTCGAACTGCTTGGGGGACAGGCCGCGGAAGTCGCGGATGCGCGGGAGCGCGAGCGACAGGGTGCGGTCCAGGAACTCCCACATGCGGTCGCCACGGAGCGTGACGTGGGCACCGATCGGCTGGCCCTCACGCAGCTTGAACTGCGCGATGGACTTGCGGGCCTTGGTGACGGCCGGCTTCTGACCGGTGATCGTGGTGAGGTCGCGGATGGCGCCCTCGATCAGCTTGGAGTCGCGGGCGGCGTCGCCCACACCCATGTTGACCACGATCTTGACGAGGCCGGGGATCTGCATGACGTTCTCGTACTTGAACTCGTCACGCAGCTTGCCCGCGATCTCCTCGCGGTACTTCGTCTTGAGACGCGGAGTGGTGGTGGTAGCCATCAGATGTCCTCACCCGTCCGCTTGGCAACGCGGATCTTGTTGCCCTCGTCGTCGAAGCGGTAACCGACACGCGTGACGACCTTGTTGCCGTCCTTCTCCACGACCAGCTGAACGTTGGACACGTGGATCGGGGCCTCGGTGGTCACGATGCCGCCGGCCTGGGAGCCCTTGGCGGTCGGACCGGCCTTCGTGTGCTTCTTGACCCGGTTGACACCCTCGACCAGGACGCGGTCCTCGCGGGGGAAGGCCGCGATGACCTTGCCCTGCTTGCCCTTGTCCTTGCCGGTGATGACCTGGACCAGGTCGCCCTTCTTGATCTTCATGCTTACAGCACCTCCGGAGCCAGCGAGATGATCTTCATGAACTTCTTCTCGCGCAGCTCGCGCCCGACCGGGCCGAAGATGCGGGTGCCGCGAGGGTCGCCGTCGTTCTTCAGAATGACGGCGGCGTTCTCGTCGAAGCGGATGTACGAGCCGTCCGGACGGCGGCGCTCCTTGACGGTGCGAACGATGACCGCCTTGACGACGTCACCCTTCTTCACGTTGCCACCGGGGATCGCGTCCTTGACGGTGGCGACGATGACGTCACCGATGCCCGCGTAGCGGCGACCGGAGCCACCGAGCACACGGATGCAAAGGATCTCCTTCGCACCAGTGTTGTCGGCGACACGCAGTCGCGACTCCTGCTGGATCACGTCTATCTCCTGTTTGTCTGCCGGTTCCCCGGGGGCCGTTCAGTGACGGCCCCCGGAGCCTGGCGGAACTGTCCTGCGAGGGATGCCTCGCAGGAAATTACTTGGCCTTCTCGAGGATCTCGACGACGCGCCAGCGCTTCGTGGCGGACAGCGGCCGGGTCTCCATCAGGAGGACGCGGTCGCCGACGCCGGCGGCGTTCTGCTCGTCGTGCGCCTTGAGCTTGTTCGTACGGCGGATGACCTTGCCGTACAGCGCGTGCTTGACGCGGTCCTCGACGGCGACGACGACGGTCTTGTCCATCTTGTCGCTGACGACCAGACCCTCACGGGTCTTGCGGAAGCCGCGCGCCTCTGCGGTCTGCTCAGTCACGTTGCTCTCACTCATCAGGCGCTCTCCACCGTCTCGATGCCCAGCTCGCGCTCACGCATCAGGGTGTAGATCCGCGCGATGTCCTTACGGACGGCCTTGAGCCGGCCGTGGTTCTCGAGCTGGCCCGTCGCCGCCTGGAAGCGGAGGTTGAACAGCTCTTCCTTGGCTTCGCGGAGCTTCGCCAGAAGCTCCTCGTCACCCAGTTCGCGCAGCTCGGACGCCTTGGTACCGACCGACATCACGCTTCACCTGCCTCGCGCTTGACGATCCGGCACTTCATCGGCAGCTTGTGGGCCGCACGGGTCAGCGCCTCACGGGCGATCTTCTCGTTCGGGTAGGACAGCTCGAACATGACCCGGCCCGGGTGCACGTTCGCGATCCACCACTCCGGCGAACCCTTACCGGAACCCATGCGGGTCTCGGCGGGCTTCTTGGTCAGCGGGCGGTCCGGGTAGATGTTGATCCAGACCTTGCCGCCACGCTTGATGTGGCGGGTCATCGCGATACGGGCCGCCTCGATCTGGCGGTTGGTCACGTACGCCGGAGTGAGGGCCTGGATGCCGTACTCACCGAACGCAACCGTCGTACCGCCCTTGGCCTCGCCGCGGCGCTTCGGGTGGTGCTGCTTGCGGTGCTTGACCCTACGGGGGATCAGCATTTCGGTCAGGCCTCCGTTCCGGTGCTCTCAGCCGGAGCGGCGGCGGGAGCGTCGGCCTTGGGGGCCTCGGCAGCCGGAGCCTGCTGCGGCTTACGACCGCGACCGCCACGCTCGCCACCGCGGCCACCACGGGCCGGGCGGTCGGCGCCGCCACGGGCCGGGCGGTTGCCGGCGCGGGCAGCGGCGTTCTCGGCGCGGACCTCGGCGATGTTCTTGACGTCGCCCTTGTAGATCCAGACCTTCACACCGATGCGGCCGAAGGTCGTCTTGGCCTCGAAGAAGCCGTAGTCCACGTTCGCGCGGAGCGTGTGCAGGGGCACACGGCCCTCGCGGTAGAACTCCGAGCGGGACATCTCGGCGCCGCCGAGGCGGCCACCGCACTGGATCTTGATGCCCTTGGCGCCCGCCTTCATCGCCGACTGCATGCTCTTACGCATGGCACGACGGAAGGAGACGCGGGAGGAGAGCTGCTCGGCGACGGCCTGGGCCACCAGCTGAGCGTCCGTCTCCGGGTTCTTGACCTCGAGGATGTTGAGCTGGACCTGCTTCTTGGTCAGCTTCTCCAGGTCGCCGCGGATACGGTCGGCCTCGGCGCCGCGGCGGCCGATGACGATGCCCGGACGCGCGGTGTGGATGTCCACGCGGACACGGTCACGGGTGCGCTCGATCTCCACCTTCGAGATGCCGGCGCGCTCCATGCCGGACGTCATCATCCGACGGATGGCGACGTCTTCCTTGACGTAGTCCTTGTACGACTTGTCGGCGTACCAGCGGGACTTGAAGTCCGTGGTGATGCCGAGCCGGAACCCATGCGGGTTAACCTTCTGGCCCATTACCGGGTTCCTTCCTTGCTGCTGACGACCACGGTGATGTGGCTGGTCCGCTTGCGGATCCGGTAGGCACGGCCCTGGGCACGCGGACGGAACCGCTTCAGGGTCGGACCCTCGTCGACGTACGCCTCGGAGATGAAGAGGCTGTCGACATCGGTGTGGTCGTAGTTGTGCGCGGCGTTGGCGATGGCGCTGTCCAGCACCTTGCCGACCGGCACGCTCGCGGCCTGCGGGGCGAAACGCAGGACCGCCTGAGCCTCCGCGGCATCCATGCCACGGATGAGGTCCACCACGCGGCGGGCCTTCATGGGCGTGACGCGGATGTACCGCGCCTGGGCCCTGGCTTCCATGGTTGTCCTTCCAGTGTCTGTCATGGTCATTCCACCCCGCGTTAGCGGCGCTTCGACTTCCGGTCGTCCTTGACGTGACCCCGGAAGGTGCGCGTCGGCGAGAACTCGCCGAGCTTGTGGCCGACCATCGACTCGGTGACAAACACCGGAATGTGGGTCTTGCCGTTGTGCACCGCGATCGTGTGGCCCAGCATGCTGGGGATGATCATCGAGCGACGGGACCAGGTCTTGATGACGTTCTTGGTGCCGGCTTCGTTCTGGGCGTCCACCTTCTTTACGAGGTGGTCGTCGACGAAGGGCCCCTTCTTGAGACTGCGCGGCATCTAAACCCGCTCCTAGCGCTTCTTGTTCGTCTTGCGGCGGCGGACGATGTACTTGTTCGAAGCCTTCTTCGGCGAACGAGTACGACCCTCCTTCTGACCCCACGGGGAGACCGGGTGGCGACCACCGGAGGTCTTGCCCTCACCACCACCGTGCGGGTGGTCGACCGGGTTCATCGCGACACCGCGGACGGTCGGGCGAACGCCCAGCCAGCGCTTGCGGCCCGCCTTGCCCCAGTTGATGTTGCTCTGCTCGGCGTTGCCGACCTCGCCGACCGTGGCGCGGCAGCGCTGGTCGACCAGGCGGATCTCACCGGACGGCATGCGGAGGTGGGCCATCGAGCCCTCCTTCGCGAGCAGCTGCACGGAGGCACCGGCGGAGCGGGCGAACTTGGCACCGCCACCGGGACGGAGCTCGATCGCGTGGATCGTGGTACCGACCGGGATGTTGCGGAGCGCCAGGTTGTTGCCCGGCTTGATGTCGGCCGCGGGGCCGTTCTCGACGCGGTCACCCTGCTGCAGGTTGCGCGGGGCGAGGATGTAGCGCTTCTCGCCGTCGGCGTAGTGCAGCAGCGCGATGCGCGCGGTGCGGTTGGGGTCGTACTCGATGTGCGCGACCTTCGCCGGCACGCCGTCCTTGTCGTGACGACGGAAGTCGATCACTCGGTAGGCGCGCTTGTGTCCGCCACCCTGGTGGCGAACGGTCACACGACCGGAATTGTTACGGCCGCCCTTGCTGTGCAGGGGGCGGACCAGCGACTTCTCCGGCGTGGACCGCGTGACCTCGACGAAGTCGGCGACGCTGGCGCCACGACGGCCCGGCGTAGTCGGCTTGTACTTGCGGATACCCATTTCTCAGTCCTCGTCCGATATCGGACGATCCGACCCGCTTACGCGGTCGGACCGCCGAAGATGTCGATACGGTCGCCCTCGGCGAGGGTCACGATCGCGCGCTTGGTGGCCGCGCGCTGACCGAAACCGGTCTTGGTGCGCTTGCGCTTACCGATGCGGTTGATCGTGTTGACCCCGGTGACCTTGACCGAGAAGACCGCCTGGACGGCCTGCTTGATCTGGGTCTTGTTGGCGTTCGGGTCGACGATGAACGTGTACTTGTTCTCGTCGAGGAGCGCGTAGCTCTTCTCCGAAACGACCGGCTTCAGCAGCACGTCACGGGGGTCCGTGTACGCCTTGCTGGGCGCGGTGACGACGGTGTTCTTGCCCTCGGTGGCGTGGCGCTTCGCCTTGGCGACGCGCGCGGCCTTGGCAGCCTTGGCGGCCTTGGCGGCGATGCTCGGGTGACGCGTGGCCATCAGGCTTCGCTCCCTTCGGTGTCGTTGGCCTTGTTCGGGCCGGACACGAAGGACTCCAGGGCGGCCTGGGTGAAGACCACATCGTCCGAGACGATCACGTCGTACGTGTTCAGCTGGCCCGGCTCCAGGATGTGCACCTGGGGCAGGTTGCGGGCGGACAGCCACGCGGCCTCGTCGGCGCGCTCGACGACCAGGAGCAGGTTCTTGCGCTCCGAGATCTTGCCGAACAGCGTCCGAGCGGACTTGGTGGAGGGGGTCTCGCCCTCGATCACGCCGGTGACGACGTGGATGCGGTTGTGGCGGGCCCGGTCGGTGAGGGCGTGACGCAGAGCGGCGGCCTTCATCTTCTTCGGGGTCCGCTGCGAGTAGTCACGCGGCTGCGGGCCGTGGACGACGCCACCGCCGGCGAACTGCGGCGCGCGGGTCGAGCCCTGACGGGCGCGGCCGGTGCCCTTCTGCCGGTAAGGCTTCTTACCGCCACCACGGACTTCACCGCGGGTCTTGGTCTTGTGCGTGCCCTGGCGGGCAGCCGCGTTCTGCGCGACGACGACCTGGTGGATCAGCGGGATGCTGACCTTCTCCACGCCGAAGATCTCCGCGGGGAGCTCGACGCTACCGGTCTTCTCGCCGGCAGGCGAAAGGATGTCAACAGTGCTCATCGGTTACCTCAGGCCCCCTTGGCCGCGGTGCGGACCAGGACGAGGCCGCCGTTCGGACCGGGAACCGCGCCCTTGATGAGCAGCAGACCCTTCTCCGCGTCAACGGCGTGGACGGTCAGGTTCTGGGTGGTGACACGCTCGTTGCCCATGCGACCCGCCATGCGGAGGCCCTTGAACACGCGGCCCGGGGTGGCGCAGCCACCGATGGAACCGGGCGAGCGGTGCTTGCGCTGGGTGCCGTGACCGGCGCCGAGGCCCTTGAAGTTGTGACGCTTCATGACACCGGCGAAGCCCTTGCCCTTGCTCTTGCCGGTCACGTCGACCTTGATGCCGGCCTCGAACACCTCGGCGGTGATCTCCTGGCCCAGCGTGTACTCGGAGGCGTCCGCGGTGCGGATCTCGACGAGGTGGCGACGGGGGGTGACGTCGGCCTTGGCGAAGTGACCCTTGAGGGGCTTGTTCACCTTGCGCGGGTCGATCTCGCCGAAGGCGATCTGGACCGACTCGTAGCCGTCACTGTCGTTCGTGCGCACCTGGGTGACGACGTTCGGGCCGGCCTTGACGACGGTGACCGGAACAACACGGTTGTTCTCGTCCCACACCTGCGTCATGCCGAGCTTCTCGCCCAGGATGCCCTTGATCTGCTTGGTCATCTCTCAGATCACCGGCCCTCAGAGCTTGATCTCGATGTCGACACCGGCCGGGAGGTCGAGTCGCATCAGAGAGTCAACGGTCTTGGGGGTGGGGTCGAGGATGTCGATGAGGCGCTTGTGCGTGCGCATCTCGAAGTGCTCGCGCGAGTCCTTGTACTTGTGCGGCGACTTGATGACGCAGTACACGTTCTTCTCAGTGGGCAGCGGCACCGGGCCTGCGACCGACGCACCAGTGCGGGTCACCGTCTCGACGATCTTCTTCGCCGAGGAGTCGATGACCTCGTGGTCGTAGGCCTTGAGCCGGATGCGGATCTTCTGTCCCGCCATGGCTACTCAGTAGTCCTGTCTCTCGTACGCTCCGGAACCCGGTGATTCCGCCTTGTCCTCCGACCCACGCGGTCGGGCGTGTCGCGCTCCCACTGACAAAGATGTCCCTTGTTCGAACATCCCTGCGGGAATGCACACGGCCCACCTGAACCGCAAGCCGGGGGCTAGAGGCCCACCGGGTGCCTGGCCGGTGCAGCACCGCACTTCCCGAAAGATTCCCGTACGTCCGCCCCAGCGCTGCCTCGCGGCAGTTAGGGCGACGAGTACTGTGGGACTCGCTTCCGGTCCCCCCGACGGGAGGCGCGCAGCATCAACACTCGACCGAGCAACCCCGCTAGTCTGCCATACGGGGCAGGGACTCCGCCAATCGAGCCGGAGAGAATACCCCGAGGGTGACGTAGGTCAAACAACCGGCCTGTCTCAGAGTCTGCCGGTGATGACTCCGCGCCAGGTCCACCCCGCACCCAGGACGGTGTCCCGCAGCGGGGTCTTCAGGTCAGAGGTGTCGAAGGCGAACGTCTCGGTCGCCTCCGGACCGCCGTCCCCTCCCCCGCCGAGAGTCCGGCTTTTCGAGACCGTGTACACCTGGCCCCGCCGGGCATCGGCCACGACGGCCAGCCTGGGCACGCCGCCGACCCACGTGACCTCGTACTGCTGGTCGAGGGAGCGGACCTCGTGCTTCTCCGGGACCAGACGCATCCGGACCTGGAACACACGGCTCACCTGGGTGCGGGCGAAGAAGGTCCGCCAGGCGGGGTCGAGGACGCGCCACGCGGCCACCAGGTCGGCCCCCTCCGCACGGCCGTCGCGGACGGCGTAGGGGACGTCGTCACGGTTGAGGCCGAGCAGAGCCGCGTGGACCTCGACGGCGGACAGCGGAGCTACGCCGTCCGCGGGGCGCCTGGTTCCGGTCAGCCTGTCGAAGAGTCCCATGAGATCAACCTACCGGCGGCGGGCGCGCCCCTACCCGTCCCGCAGCCGGGAGAACGCCCCGTCCAGACCCCGCTTCACCGCGCCCGCGAGCGGCCGTTCCACGAACCGGTGGACGGCCCAGCTCAGCAGCAGGAAGCCGGCCAGTACCACCGCGACCAGCAGCCGTGCGTCCATCTCGTCGCGCAGGCGGTTGATGACCGCCGTACCGGCCGCGTAGTGCAGCAGGTAGAGGGGATACGTCAGGCTGCCCGCCGTCACCAGCCAGCGCCACTGGACGCGGTCGGTCCAGCCGACGGCGACCGCGATCATCACGCCCAGGAACACGGTGAAGACGAGGACCGCGCCCCGCCAGCTGCCCACGTGCTCGACCTCGTCGATCCGCGTGCCGATCTCCTTCTGGCCCATCAGCCAGGACATGCCGAGGATGCCCCACAGGAGCAGGTCCTGGCCGAAGCGGTGCATCAGGTACAGGGCGAGGCCCGCGATGAAGTACCAGGACGCCTCCGGGTCGGCGATCAGTTCGAGGAGGGGCCACTTCGCCACCGGGGCCAGCATGGCCGCCGCGCCCCAGACGCAGCAGAACACCACCACCCGGCGGTAGGTCAGGCCCATCCCGACCACGACCAGGAACAGCAGGTAGAAGCGGAGTTCGGACCACAGCGTCCAGTACACGCCGTCCACGTTCTGCACGCCCGAACCGGACTGCAGCATCGTCAGGTTGAGCAGGACGTCCCTCGGGGCAAGCCGTTCCCACACACCCGGCAGCGCCGTCAGCGCGGCCGTCGTGAACAGCACCGCGAACCAGTAGGCCGGGTAGAGGCGGATCACCCGCGACACGAAGAACTGACGCGGTGTCCGGCCCCAGCACGACATGCAGATCACGAAGCCGCTGATCACGAAGAAGATCTCGACGCCGATCCAGCCGTAGTTCGCCACATGGAACACCGTCGGCATGATGTCCGACACCGGGCGGCCCCAGATCAGGTTGCCCGGCTGGTTCACGCGGCGGGTGCCGGCGAAGTGGTGGACCGCGACCATCAGGGCGGCGAGCAGCCGGATGCCGTCCAGGGCGTAGAGGCGGGGGCGCCGCTCACGGCGGGGCGGGGAGACCGCGGTGGGTGCGGGGAGCAGCTGTGCGGTTTGTATGAGAGGGAGGCCAGACATCGTCGTCAGGCTAGGGCCGGCACAGGCGCGTCAGGGGTAGCGCATGGCAACGTTCGTCAACGATTCACCCTCAGCACATCTGTGCGACGACTTGCGCTCCTCGCGGGCCGGGGAACGCGAAAAGGCCCGCACGACCGGAGTCGTACGGGCCCCTTCGGAGAGCTACCGGGCCGAGATCACTTGTTGATCTTGATGACCTGGCCGGCACCGACCGTGCGGCCACCCTCACGGATGGCGAACTTCAGGCCCTCTTCCATGGCGACGGGCTGGATGAGCTCCACCTTCATCTCGGTGTTGTCACCCGGCATGACCATCTCGGTGCCCTCGGGGAGGGTCACGACGCCGGTCACGTCCGTCGTACGGAAGTAGAACTGCGGACGGTAGTTGTTGAAGAAGGGGGTGTGACGACCACCCTCGTCCTTCGACAGGATGTAGGCCTGGGCCTCGAACTCGGTGTGCGGGGTGACCGAACCGGGCTTGATGATGACCTGGCCGCGCTCGACGTCCTCGCGCTTGATGCCGCGGAGCAGCAGACCGACGTTCTCACCGGCCTGGCCCTCGTCGAGCAGCTTGCGGAACATCTCGATACCGGTGACCGTGGTGGTGGTCTTCTCGGTCTTGATGCCGATGATGTCGACGGTCTCGTTGACCTTCAGGACACCACGCTCGATACGGCCGGTGACGACCGTACCGCGACCGGTGATCGTGAAGACGTCCTCGATCGGCATCAGGAACGGCTTGTCGACGTCACGCTCGGGCTCCGGGATGGAGGTGTCGACGGCGTTCATGAGGTCGAGCACGGACTGGGTCCACTCGGCGTCGCCCTCGAGCGCCTTCAGCGCGGAGACGCGGACGACCGGCAGGTCGTCGCCCGGGAACTCGTACTCGGAGAGGAGCTCACGGACCTCGAGCTCGACGAGCTCCAGGATCTCCTCGTCGTCCACCATGTCGGCCTTGTTCAGGGCGACGACGATGTACGGAACGCCGACCTGGCGGGCCAGGAGCACGTGCTCCTTGGTCTGCGGCATCGGGCCGTCGGTGGCGGCGACCACGAGGATCGCGCCGTCCATCTGCGCGGCACCGGTGATCATGTTCTTGATGTAGTCCGCGTGACCCGGGCAGTCGACGTGCGCGTAGTGACGGGTCTCCGTCTGGTACTCGACGTGCGCGATGGAGATGGTGATACCGCGCTGACGCTCCTCGGGCGCCTTGTCGATGTTGTCGAACGCGGTCGCCTCGTTCAGGTCCGGGTACGCGTCGTGCAGCACCTTGGTAATGGCGGCCGTGAGGGTCGTCTTACCGTGGTCGATGTGACCGATGGTGCCGATGTTGACGTGCGGCTTAGTCCGCTCGAACTTCGCCTTCGCCACTGGGGTCCTCCTGTGGAGTGGTTCTGTACGCCTTGGATCGTCGGCGCCAGGTGATCTTTGCTGTTAAGTCCCGGGCCCCGGGTCATTCCGCCACGAATGCGGAGGAACGACCCGTGAGGCTCCAGGGTCAAGCCTAAAGCGTCGTAGCGCGGTGCGTTACTCGCCCTTGGCCTTCGCGATGATCTCCTCGGCGACGTTCCGGGGAACCTCGGCGTAGGAGTCGAACTGCATCGAGTAGCTTGCGCGACCCGACGTCTTGCTGCGGAGGTCGCCGACGTAGCCGAACATCTCCGACAGGGGCACGAGGCCCTTCACGACGCGGGCACCGGCCCGCTCCTCCATGGCCTGGATCTGACCACGGCGGGAGTTGATGTCGCCGATGACCTCACCCATGTAGTCCTCGGGCGTGGTGACCTCGACGGCCATCATCGGCTCGAGCAGCACGGGGCTGGCCTTGCGCGCGGCCTCCTTGAAGGCCTGCGAACCGGCGATCTTGAACGCGAGTTCGGAGGAGTCGACCTCGTGGTAGCCGCCGTCGAGAAGCGTGACGCGGACGCCCGTCATCTCGTAGCCGGCCAGGATGCCGAACTGCATGGCCTCCTGCGCACCGGCGTCCACCGAAGGGATGTACTCCTTCGGGATACGGCCACCGGTGACCTTGTTCACGAACTCGTAGGACGCGTCGCCGCCCTCGATCGGCTCGATCGCGATCTGCACCTTGGCGAACTGGCCGGTACCACCAGTCTGCTTCTTGTGCGTGTAGTCGACCCGGTCGACCGCCTTGCGGATGGTCTCGCGGTAGGCGACCTGCGGCTTGCCGACGTTGGCCTCGACCTTGAACTCACGGCGCATACGGTCGACCAGCACCTCAAGGTGCAGCTCGCCCATGCCACCGATGATGGTCTGGCCGGTCTCCTCGTCCGAGTGGACCTGGAACGACGGGTCCTCCTCGGCCAGGCGCTGGATCGCGATGCCCAGCTTCTCCTGGTCGCCCTTGGACTTGGGCTCGATGGCGACCTGGATGACCGGCGCCGGGAAGTCCATGGACTCCAGGATCACCGGCGACTTGTCGTCGCACAGCGTCTCACCGGTCGTGGTCTGCTTCAGACCCATGACGGCGACGATGTCGCCGGCGCCGACCGCCGCGATCTCCTCACGCTTGTTCGCGTGCATGCGGTAGATCTTGCCGATGCGCTCCTTCTTGCCCTTGACGGAGTTCAGCACGGCGGTGCCGGACTCCAGGCGGCCCGAGTAGACCCGGACGAAGGTGAGCTTGCCGAGGTGCGGGTCGCTCATGATCTTGAACGCGAGGGCGGACAGCGGCTCGTCCTCGGACGGCTTGCGCTTGACGATCTCCTCCGGGTCGTTCACGGCGTGGCCCTCGATGGCCTCGACGTCGAGCGGGGAGGGGAGGTAGCGCACGACCGCGTCGAGCAGGGGCTGAACACCCTTGTTCTTGAACGCGGTTCCGCAGAACACCGGGGTGACCGTGGTGTCCTTGGACTTGCCGGACGCGATGGTGATGCGACGGATCGCGGCGTACAGCTGCTCCACGGAAGGCTCCTCGCCCTCCAGGTACAGCTCCATGATCTCTTCGTCGTTCTCGGCCACGGCCTCGACGAGCTTGCCGCGGTACTCCTCGGCAGCCTCGGTGTGGGTGTCCGGGATGTCGACGATGTCGTACATCTCGCCCTTGGTGGCCTCGGCGGACCAGACGAACGCCTTCATCGTGACGAGGTCGACGACGCCCTTGAAGTCGGCCTCGGCACCGATCGGCAGCTGCATGACGAGCGGCTGCGCGCCAAGACGGTCGCTGATCATGTCGACGCAGCGGTGGAACTCGGCACCGGTCCGGTCGAGCTTGTTGACGAAGCAGATGCGCGGGACGCCGTAGCGGTCCGCCTGACGCCACACCGTCTCGGACTGGGGCTCGACGCCGGCCACGCCGTCGAACACCGTCACGGCACCGTCGAGCACACGCAGGGAACGCTCCACCTCGACGGTGAAGTCGACGTGGCCCGGGGTGTCGATGATGTTGATGGTGTGGTCGACGTCGGCCAGCGGCCAGTGACAGGTGGTGGCAGCAGAGGTGATCGTGATGCCACGCTCCTGCTCCTGCTCCATCCAGTCCATGGTGGCAGCGCCGTCGTGGACCTCACCGATCTTGTAGGAAACGCCGGTGTAGAACAGGATCCGCTCGGTGGTGGTCGTCTTGCCCGCGTCGATGTGGGCCATGATCCCGATGTTGCGGACCTTGGCCAGGTCAAGTGAAGTGGTAGCCATAAGGCTTTCGTCTTCTCTCGGTCTCGATGTGGGTAGCGACTACCAGCGGTAGTGCGCGAAGGCCTTGTTGGACTCGGCCATCTTGTGGGTGTCCTCGCGCTTCTTCACAGCGGCACCGAGGCCGTTGGAGGCGTCGAGAAGCTCGTTGAGCAGACGCTCGGTCATGGTCTTCTCGCGACGGGCGCGGGAGTAACCGACGAGCCAGCGCAGCGCGAGCGTGCTGGCGCGGCCGGGCTTGACCTCGACCGGGACCTGGTAGGTCGCGCCACCGACACGGCGGGACTTGACCTCGATGGTCGGCTTGATGTTCTCGAGAGCGCGCTTCAGCGTGATGACCGGGTCGTTGCCGGTCTTCTCGCGCAGGCCCTCCATGGCGCCGTAGACGATGCGCTCGGCGGTGGAGCGCTTGCCGTTCAGCAGCACCTTGTTGATGAGCGACGTGACAAGAGGAGAACCGTAGACCGGGTCGATGATGACCGGGCGCTTCGGGGCAGGGCCCTTACGAGGCATTTCTTACTTCTCCTTCTTGGCGCCGTAGCGGCTGCGGGCCTGCTTGCGGTTCTTGACACCCTGGGTGTCGAGGGAGCCGCGGATGATCTTGTAGCGAACACCCGGCAGGTCCTTCACACGGCCGCCACGCACGAGCACGATGGAGTGCTCCTGCAGGTTGTGTCCCTCACCCGGAATGTAAGCGGTGACCTCGATCCCGCTGGTCAGACGCACACGCGCGACCTTACGCAGGGCCGAGTTCGGCTTCTTCGGGGTGGTCGTGAACACACGCGTGCAGACGCCACGACGCTGAGGGGAACCCTCGAGTGCGGGCGTCTTGTTCTTCTCGACCTTGTCCTGCCGGCCCTTCCGGACCAGCTGCTGGATCGTAGGCACTACTTCTCCGGTTTCTGTGTGCCGATGGTGAAGCTAACCTGGAACGTCGCCGACCCACGCGGTCGGGTGTGTCGAATCCCGCGGACTTCCGCCGCCAGGCAGCCGCCGGGCAGAAAAAGAAGCGCAGATCACGGTGGCCGCTCTTTGCCCCGGTGCGGTCGAAGGCACGCACAAGAGCCAGGGCACACCCCAGGCACAAGGTCTGAGCGTACCCAGCTCAATCACTCCGGTCAAAACAGAAGCAGCGCGCCCGACACACCGCGGTTACGTATGCGAACCGGATCGCTGGTGTGGTAGGGCGTTCTCCGCGTCCCCTGCCTGCTGAACGGCGGTGTCGTGCCCGACGAAGTAGGTCGGGCGGTTCTGCACGGCGGTGTAGATACGGCCGACGTACTCGCCGAGCAGCCCCACGCAGATCAACTGCACCGCGCCGATGAACAGGACGCCGGTGAACAGGGAGGTCCATCCCGGCACCGTGTGGTCGAAGGCGTGGGCGCTCAGCGTGTACGCCATCAGCCCCAGGCAGACCAGGAAGGCGAAGCCGCCGAGCCAGGTGGCGATGCGCAGGGGCGCCGCGGAGAAGCCGGTGACACTGTCCACGGCCAGGCGGATCATCCGGCCGAGGGGGTACTTGCTCTGCCCGGCCGGCCGGGGAGCCCGCTCGTACGTCACCTGCCCGCTCGGGAAGCCGAGCCAGGGCACGAGGAGCCGGTAGACGCGCTGCTGGTCCGGCAGGGCCTTGAGGGCGTCCACGGCGGCCCGGCTGAGCAGCCTGAAGTCACCGGCCTGGGCCGGGACGGAGGGCCCGGCGAGCCGGCGCACGAGCCGGTAGTAGATCCCCGCCGTCCACCGCTTGAAGCCGGTGTCGCTGGCGCGGTCGGCGCGGATGCCGTAGACGATGTCGAGCCGCTCCCGCTGTGCCAGGGCGAGCATCTCGGGGATCTTCTCGGGCGGGTCCTGGAGGTCGGCGTCGATGCTGACGACGTAGGCGCCGAGGGCACGGTCCAGGCCGGCGGTGAGGGCGGCCTGGTGGCCGGAGTTGCGGCGCAGGCCGATGACGCGCAGTTCGGGCCAGCCCAGCCGGAAGGCGGCGAGCAGTTCCGCGGTGCGGTCGGTGGAGCCGTCGTCGACGGCGACGACCTCGTAGGGCGTGTCCAGGTCGGCGAGGACCGGGCGCAACCGACTGACCAGGGACGGAAGGACCTCTTCCTCGTTGAACATGGGTATGACGACCGACAGCACCCTCGCCCCGGCCACGGCGTCCGACGTGTCCGTCATCCCGCCCTCCCCTTAACCTGTGGCGCACATGTGCGACGCTGTTGCGATCTTATGACCACGCTCTTCCGACCACGCTTCACGATCATCCGGACGAACGACTCCGCCCGCGGCGCCGCCCCGGACGGTCGCTCCAGGGGGGACCCCAGTCATGACCACGGCCCGCAAGGACGCGGCGACGGACTCCGCCATACCCGAGGGGCACGGGGAGCAGCCGTCGGGACGCCGACGGCTCGCGCTGCCTGACGGTCTACGACCGTACCTCCCCCCGATACTCCTGTACGGCGTGACGAAACTCGTCGGCCTGACCGTCTTCGCCGTGCTCCTCGAACAGGCCGACGACTACCAGAAGAAGAACCCGCGGTTCGGCGGCGGCGCCCACTGGTGGGACGTGCTCGGCACCTGGGACGGCTGGTGGTACCTCCAGGTCGCCGAGAAGGGCTACGACCCGCGCCCCCTCGAACCGCTGGCCCCCGGCGGCCTGTTCACCGTGCAGCAGAACTCGGTCGCCTACTTCCCGCTCTATCCCGGGCTGATCCGGGGCGTCTCCGAGATCTCCGGGCTGAGTCTGTTCGGCTCCGCGATCCTGGTGTCCGTGCTGGCCTCGTTCGTGGCCGTGGCCGGTATCTACGCCGTGGTCTCGGCGCTCGCGGGGGTGCGGGCGGGCACGATCGCGGCCGGGCTGTGGGCCGTGGTGCCGGGCGCGGGCGTGGAGTGGGCGGTCTACTCGGAGTCGGTGTTCGTCGCCATCGCGGCCTGGTGCTGCTACTGCGTGATGAAGCGGAGGTGGGTGGCGGCCGGACTGCTCGCCTTCCTGGCCGGGCTGAACCGGCCGACGTCCGCCGCGCTGATAGGGGCGGTCGGACTGGCCGCGCTGGTGACGCTGGCCCGGCGGGAGAGCCGGCGGGAACACGGCGTCGCCGGGCCGGTGTACGCCATGGTCGCCGCGCCGCTCGGGCTGCTCACCTACATCGCCTGGGTGGGGCTGAGCATGGGCGACCTCACCGCGTACTTCACGCTCCAGCGCAAAGGCTGGGCGCACTACTTCGACTTCGGCAAGTACACCCTCGACGTCCTCGGCAACACGGCGGTCGGCCACAACAACTATCTGTTCCCCTTCTCCGTGCCCGATCTGCTCGGGGTGCAGATCGTGCTGGCGCTGCCCTTCCTGGTGGCGCTGATGCTGCGGAAGAAGCCGCCGCTGGTGCTGGTCGCGTACGCGCTGGCGTCGATCGTGACGGTGCTGGGGACGCAGCAGATGTTCGGCAACACGGGCCGGTACCTGCTGCCCGTCTTCCCCCTGCTGCTGGCCCCCGCGGCGGCGATGAGCCGTCTGAAGTGGCCGAGCCTGGCGGTCTTCTTCGTGTCGGCGTCGGTCGCTTCGGGCTGGTACGCGCACTACGTCATCTTCGAGCTGGGGATTCCCTAAGGACGCGGGGCCACGGACGGGGGCCGACCGTGGCGGACGGCGCCGGTCAGGTGGAGGAGACCGACGCCATCATGAGGATCATCAGGAAGAACGCCCAGCCCGCCACCGACAGCCAGCCCAGGATGAGGCCGGCCAGCGCGAACCCCTCGCCGCCCTCACCGGTGCGGCGGATCTCGGCGCGGGCCTTGTGGCCGAGGATCACCGCGGGGATGCCGGTGAGGCCGGCGGTCATGGTCGTCAGAACGCCGCAGACCATGGAGCCGACCGCCTTGCCGTTCGTCGGCGGCGCCGGGGCGGGCAGGAACGTCCGCGGCACGGGCGGCCCGAAGGCCGGGGGTGCGGCGAGGGCCGGCTGGACGGCCATGGGGCCCTGCGGCAGATCGGCGATGACCATCTGCAACTCGCCGACCGTGCGCGCCTGGTAGGCCTGCGCCACGCGTTTCTCGAACTCGGGCTGCTGCAGGCGGCCTTCGCTGAAACCCGCCCTGAGCACGTCCACTGCGCGCTCCCGGTCCGCGTGCGAGGCGAGCATCGAGGCCCCGCCCTGCCCTTGCGGCTGCCATGGTGACGGATACGACACGGGCACCTCCCCCCGGACGGCTGAATGCCTCCATCATCTCTCAACGCACCGTGTCCGCCCATGGTTCCCCCGGTCAGCGCGGGTCACGGTTCGGCCGACGCGCCTCCCGTTCGGCCGCGAAGACGTCCTCCAGCCGGAAGAGCTGGGCCCGGCCCGCCTTGCCGGCCGGTTTCAGCCGGCCGAGCTGGACCCATTTGCGGATGGTGGCGGGGGCGACGCCGACCTCGCGCGCCGCGAGCGGACCGGGGATCAGGGTCGGCCGGTCGGGGATGTTCCCGTCGCTCATGCCCGCTCCCACTCCCCCTCGTCCCAGGTGTGCCGGTAGGCGGGATCGTCGTGGCAGCCGCAGTCGGGGTCGGGGCAGCGGCAGGCCGGGTTGACGCAGAGCACCGCGGCGCGGTCGGGGAAGGCGCGCAGGGAGACCGAGTCGCACCAGGGGCAGCGGCCGGAGATCCGTACGACGGTCTCGGTGTCCCCCAGCGCACGGGCGCACCGGCGGGCCATCCGCCGCGTCTCGTCGCGCACGTGCGCGGCCAGCACCGGATCCGCGGCGATCCCGTCGAGCAGCGCGGCGATCCGGAGCAGCCGCTCGGGCACGGGGGCGCGCCGCGCGCGGGGCAGTCCGAGCCGCTCGCGGACTGCCTCCTCGAGTTCGACGACACCGTCGGTGATGTCGCGGATGGTGTCGGAGACGTGCAGACGGAGGGGGGCGGCGCTGTGGCCGGGGGCGACGAGCCCGTGCCGCTGCTGGAGCAGCAGGGCCTCCGCCCGCTCCTCCCGTAACCGCTCGGCGAGACCGGCGGGAGGCGGCGCGGGCACGGAGGGGCGCGCCGTGGCCGAAGCGCGCCCCGGGACGAGCTCCGCGGCGAGCTCGGGGAACTGCTGGACCAACGTGCCGATCCAGAGCGCGGCCCGCGCGGCGGGGGTGTCCCCCGGGGAGGGGTGGGGGGCCTGGGCGTCGGGTGCGGGGGTGCGCCCGGTGGACGCGGCGCGGGCCGCCGGGGTCACAGGGGTGGTGCGGCGGCGGTCAGGCACGGGCGCCTCCCCCGGCCCGGGGCGGAAGGTGGTCGGCGACCGCGGCCAGGGCCGGGGGCAGGAGGTGGGACGGTACGGCCACCGGGCGGCCGGAGCGCCAGAGGCGGCCGCCGCACACCCCGTCGAACCAGTTGTCGGCCGGCGCCACGGTCTCGGCGCACGCGCTCCGTACGGGACACACCGCGCACGCCCGCAGCGCGGGGGCGGCTTCCCTGGGTTTCTTCGAGAAGACGACCCGTGGGGAGAGCCCGGCGCAGGCGGCCGCGGACTGCCAGCCGGCGGGACGGGGCGGACGGACGTGGGCCGGGCGTGATGGTGGTGGACAGGAGCTGGTTGCGGGCATGGACATGGGACCCCCCTGTCGGTTCGTGAACGAGCCGTGCCAAGTGAACGTCCCCAGCTTACATATTGCGTGCGCGCTCGCAACGAATTTCGGATCCCCTCGCTCCGCGATCCTCCCTCAACCTCCACGAAGGGCGCGAAATTTCCTCATTGCTTGCACGAGAGCACGTAATTCCGTGCGCGCAAGCAAGCTAAACTCTTGCCACCCCCGAAGGAAGCGAGCAGACATGAACACCCAGGACCTGGACGCGTTCGCCGCGTGGGTCGAAGACCTCATGCGCGAACGCGGCTACGACATCGACAGTCCACGCGGCGGCGGAAAGTCCCGCATCGCGGACGAGGCCGGCGTGCACCGCGCGGCCGTCACCCGCCTGCTGCAGCGCCAGAGCATGCCGGACCTCGAGACCACCCGCCGCCTCGCGCGGGTGCTCGGCGTACCGGTCCGCGACATGCTGATCCGCTCGGGCCGGCTGACCGCCGAGGAACTCGCCGACCCGCACGAATACCTGGCCGCACCCGCGCCCAGCGCGGAGTTCGGCCGCCGGCCCACCCTCGAGGAGGTCGCCGAACTGCTCGGCGTCCCCGCGGACCGGCGGGAGATGTTCGTCAGGGTGGTGGAGCAGTTCCTGCCGAACGAGGCAGAGGCCGAGACCACCGGCCGGCCGGAACACGAGCAGGGCCGCGAGGGCGGCGGACGGATCCTGGTGGAGGCCGCGACGACGGCGTCACCCGGCGCCGTCTGACGACCGAAGCCGACACCGACAGGCACCCGTGGGCCGACGGGTGCACCTGTGGGCCGAGGCGACGAGGACTCCGCAGACCGCTCCACCAGTTCCACCAGCCCCACTCCGCGCACATCTCGCGCAGGACACTCCCCCCCCCCGCTCCCCCACGCCGCCCCACAGCCCGCACAAGCCCCCCACTCCCCTCGCCTTCCCGCTCCGCACCACCGCCCCCACCTCGCTCTTCCGCCCCTCCAGCGCCCCTCGGCGCAATTCCCTCGGCGATTTAGTTGCGTGCGCGCACGCTCCTCTGTCACAGTTGGTGCAGCGGCGGAGCTGTGCCCGCAGGGCGCCCGCACACCGGCTCACCGCGTCCCGCCGCCTCCGCACGCCATCCCAACCGCTGCCACGAGGTGACCCGGCATGACCACACCCACTCCACCGAGCGCCTTCCCCGACGTCGAGGCCATGATCGTCGACGTCCTGGAGGACGACTCCAGGCTCTCCGGCGCGATCGTCGCCGTACAGGCGCCGACCGGTTTCGACGGCACGGCCGCCGCCGTCTTCGTCAACCGGCGCGGCGGAGCCTGGGTCGGCGAACTCCACGTCGACCAGCCGCTGATCGAGCTCGAGGTGTACGGCCCGACCAAGCAGGCCGCACACGTCCTGGCCAACGACGCCCGTCAGGCCGTACTCGCGATGGCCAACAACCGGTACGGCACGAACCTCGTCACGGAGGTGGAGGAACAGGACGGCCCGCGCTGGCTGCCCGACTACCTCTACACGGCGGCCAACCGCTACGTGACCGTGATGAAGGTGTACGTGGACGTCTACTGACGGACCCCACCGACGGACGTTCCACCCCACAGACCGAAGGCCCCGCCCCTCGCCTCCCCGAGCCGGCGGGGCCTTCGCCGTACCCGGAACCGCCGGATACGGCACCCCGCATCACCAACACCCCTATATAAGGAGAACCATCCATGGCAGGCACCAACTCCTCGGAGATCCGGATCGCCGGAGTCGGCCGGCTCTACGTCGCCCCCGCCGACACGAAGGTCCCGACGACCTTCTCCACCGACCCGTCCACCGACTGGGCCACCGGCTGGAAGAACCTCGGCTTCACCAACGGCGAGGGCGTCACCTTCAGCAAGAAGGACAAGCTGGAGCCGGTCGACGTGTGGCAGGCCGTCAGCCCGGTGCACTTCGTGTACTCGGACCGCGACCTGACCCTGAAGTTCTCGCTGCTGCAGTTCAACGAGGACACGCTGCCGTTCTTCATGGGCGGCGGGCAGGTCGACGCCGTGGCGAACTCGACGGGCGTCTACAAGTACGACATCGCCGACCGCCCGTACGCCGACGTGCGCGCCCTCGGCCTGGAGTTCACCGACGTCCGCGCCAGCGACGGATCGACCGTGACCTACCGCTTCGGCATCCCGCGCGGCCAGGTCACGGCGGCGGACGACATCAAGCTGGCCCGCAAGTCTCCGGCCCAGCTCGGCATCACCTACACGGCGATGGCGGCCGCCGACGGTTCGGCGCTGGCCAGCTTCGTGATGAAGGACGCCGCGTACGCCGCGTCCTGACCCCTCGGGGTGGGGCGGGCCCTGCACCCGCCCCACCCCGAGCCCCCTCCTCTCCCACCCCGCTGCACGGACCCAAGGAGCACCCATCACCATGGCCCGTTTCGACGTCAACGCCGCCCGCGCCCAGCGCCTCGAAGCCCTCGGCCGTACCTGGTCGTTCGAGCTCGACGGCGAGAGTTTCACCCTGCCCACCGAGCTGACCCGCGCCACCGCGAAGGCGCTGCGGGAGCTCGACGACAACGACGTGGACGGTCTGCTGGGGCTGCTCATGGGCGAGCAGCAGTTCGCCCGCTTCGAGCGGCACGAGGTGACCATGCAGGACATCGCCGCGGTCCTGGAGGCCTACGGCAAGGAGACCGGGCTCGGCCTGGGGGAAGGCTGAGCCTCGTCGGGTTCGTCGACGAACACGCCGAGGCCCTCGAGGCGGACCTGCTCCGCTACTACGGCATCGACCTGCTCGACTGGCACCGCGACCGCCTCTCCGCGCGGCGGCTCGCGGTGCTCGTCAAGCACCTCCCACGCGACAGCGCCCTCAACCGCGATCTGCACGGCGAGGCCGCCGACTGGTCGGTGACCGACCATCTGCTGGCCGCGGCCGTGGACCATCTGGCGGCGGCCAACTGGATGTTCGCCGCGGTCAACTCGGAAGAGGGCGAACAGCCGGAGCCACCGGCGCCGGTGCCGCGTCCGGGAGACGCACAGGAGCCGGAGGCGGGGACAGAGCAGAAGACCGCCGTTCACGACGAGGCGGCCCGGGAGCCCGACGACGGCTCCACGCCCTCCGCGCTCCAGCTGGCCCGGTTCTTCGGCTGACGCACGGGACGGCCGCGCGCTCGTCCGCCGCTCAGTCCTCCCTGCGGCGATGGCCCGCCCGGCCCTCCAGTTCGTCCGCCAGGGCCCTCGCCTTGTCCGACAGACGGGGGCGTTCCTCGCCACGGGAGTCGGCGGGGTCCTCCGGCGGGCGTTCCGCCGGATCCGTGCGGCGGCCCTTGTCCCGGCCCGCGCCCGTGTCCAGCGGGGGCACGCTGGGTCTGCCGTTGCGCCGGACCACCGGCCGGCGTTCCCGTTCCGCGGGGACGGCCCGCTTCCCGCGCACCTCGCGGGCGGAGAGCAGGATGTCGTTCGCGGAGTCGTCCGGGCCGTGTCCCTCGGGCTGCCGGTCGGCGCCGTGTTCGGGTTCCGGTTCCGCGCCGCCCGTCCTGCCCGGCGGCGGGGCGGGGGCCGGCGCCGGCCTGGACCCGCCGTCCGCCACCGACCGCTCCCGCTCCCCGCGCTGCTCGACGAGCGTCACCTCGGAGGGCGGCCGCAGGAGTTGGACGTACGGCAGCTGGATCACCTCACCGCCGGGCTCGCTCTCCGCCCGCCGGGCGCGGCGCGGCCGTCGGCCGGTGCGGGCGTCCTCCTGGCCCTGGAGGTAGGCGGCGGTGATCCGTTCCTCGTAGGCACGGCGGATCGCGGGCAGCTGGTCGGCCACGACGTCGGCCCAGCCGGCGCTGTAGGAGGCCAGTTCGCGGCGGTCGAGCTCGGCGCGCGGAAGGATCACCAGGTCCTCCGGCGGGATGCCGAGGCGCAGGACGAGTTCGGAGAGACGGGCGATGAGATGCGGAAGATCGGCGGACTGTTCGAGCCAGTCCATCGCATGATCGTTTCGCGCGTTGCTCGCGTCGCCGTCCACCCCGTTGGCCTTGCTCTCGTCCCCTGTCCCTTCGCGCGCCCCCGCGCGAGAACGGCTCCCCGCCGCCGTCCACCGTCGTCTGTCGGACCCTCAGTTCCCTTACAGGGCCCTGTAGTTCACCGTTTCATCACCGACGGGCGAACGGGCGGATCCTACTCCACGAACCTGACACAACTTTCGGCGCACCCTGCATCGCCGCAGGTCCGGACCACAAAATCACGGAGAGTCCTGGCCAAACACGGAACGGCACCACGCGTTAACTCGTACACTAGTTCGAACTGGCGCTTCGAACACCCCAGGAGCGTCATCTGCACCACAGATCACCGGACAGACCAGCGGACAGACCGGAAAGCAGGCCCGACATGGCGACTGGCACGAGCAACTCCCAGAAGCAGCCGATCGACACCTACACCCGCCTCGCCCACCTCCTGCACACCACGGCCCCCGACCGCGAGGCACTGCTCGACCGGGTGTACGAAGAACTGCTCGCCCGGGAGTCCCGCGCCTACGCAGCCGGCTGGACGGACGCCCTGACGGAGGCCCGGCGCGCTCGCAGGGACCGGCGGCGCCACCGGTAGGAGCCGGCGACGAGCAGCCTTCGGACCGAAACCGCACGGACCGCATCCTGGCATCCGGCTCCCTCCCTCCCCAGCGCCGCCGGACAGGCCCTAGCCTCTTCTCCACCAGAGTCGGCCATCCGGTGCGGACACGCTCGTGCGGCAGGGGGACGAGGACCAGTGAGCGGCACGGGCAGAGAAGCGAAGGGACGCAAGCTGATCCTCATGGCGATGGGTCTGCTCGTCGCGGTCGCGGGGGTGGGGCTCTTCGGCGTCGTCCGTGACAACAGCGCCCGCCTCGATGCGCTGGAGAACGCCGGCCGGGCGTTCCTGAAGGACCTGGCCGCAGACAAGGGCGAGGACGCCTGCGCCCACATGACCCGGACTGCCCGGTCCCAACTCGCCGCGGACCAGCGCAAGGACAGTTGTCCCCAGGCCGTCGCGGCACTCGTCGGCCCCCTGAACGACACCGAGCGGAACAGTCTGGCGTCCTCCTACAAGTCCAGATTCTTCGCGAGGGACGGAGGACTCGGGCACGTCGGCGTCCGTGACAACGCTCTCGGCATCACCGCGCTGATCCTCTCCGACAAAGACGGAAAGTGGCTGGTGGCCGACATCAGATAAGCCGATACCGCACCGCCGTCCAACCTCCCACAAAGGGGTCGCCATATCACTGGCGGCCCCTTTGTCGCGCGTGGAAAAAGGAAGAAGTCAGGAAGAGAAGGGAGAAAGACTTGTCCACTCCCGTGGAAGATCCGGCCATCAACTCCGTGAACGAATACGTATCGGGGATCATCAACGAAGCAAAGAAGAAGCTGGAGGAATTCGGAAGCGCCATCGGAAAGGTCTGGGGATCAGCCGGGGAGGCCCTCGACACACCGGCCGTCGCCCTGGGCGCCGCCCCCGACGCGTCCTCCATCTCCGCGTCGAGCCAGTCCCTCTACTGGAGCCAGCAGGCCGGAAAGGTCGATGTCAGCGTCGCCACGGCGTCGTTCGACGCATTCAAGGTCGATGAATCCGGCATCTCTTTCATGGGAGCGAAGATCTACGAGTTCCCATGGGTGTCCAAGCTGGAGAACAAATTCGGTACGGCCTCGGCATCCGCCAAGGAACTCAAGGAGCTGGAAGCGCGCTTCTCCACCGCGGAACAGACCCGTACCGCGGAACAGGGGGAAACAAATGAGATCCGCACGCAGGTCGGCGACCTGAAGGACAAGGTCTCCCTGGTCCACAAGTCGGTCGAGAAACTGAGCGACAAGATCACCGTACTCGACGACATGCGGAAGACCTACAGGCAGAAGAAGGTGGGCGACGCCAACCGGTGGGCGACGAGGCAATGGGTCGACAACCGGATCAAGAAAGGCAAGGACGTGGGCGACCGCATCAAGAACGACCCCGCCGTCGCCCGGGCCGGCCAGGACGTCGAGGAGTTGGCGCGGCGCGTGAGGGACCTGGAAGCAGCCGTCGGCAACTGATTCTGCGTAACCAGCCCGAAGGAGGCATGAAATGTCCCTCGTCAGTTCTATGAAGAAGGCGTCCGGATCACTGCAGGACTTCAAGGAGAAGGCCTCGGGTGCTTCCACCGCCGCCAAGGACATCGGCAGCGCAGGACAGAAAGGTGCCACTCAACTCAAGGCCATCAAGACGGCCGCACAGAGTTCCGAAAAGGAGCTCAAGGACCTCAAGACCGCCTCCGACCAGGCCGAAAAATCCCTCGGCAAGGCCGGCAAGACCGGTTCCAGTGCCGGTACGAACCTCGGGAAGTACGAGTCCGGGGCCGGCAAGGCGGCCAAGGGCCAGGACAAGATGAACAAGTCGATGAAGGGCAACTTCTTCGGCATGCTCATGGATCTCCTCGCGCCGCTCATCGAGAAAGTCGTCGACATGGCGGCCAACTCCAAGACCATGCAGAAGGTCCTGAAGACGGCCTTCGAGGTCATCAAGTCCGTGATCAGCAACGTCATGAAGGCCATCGGGCCGATCATGAAGAACGCGGCCAAGCTGATCAAGTCGGTCTGGAGCGGCATCAAGTCGGCGATCTCGGCCGTGGTCAAGGCCATCGCCACCGTCATCAAGACCTACGTCAACACCTGGAAGAAGGTCATCAGCACCGCGCTGAACGCGATCAAGACGGTCGTCTCCAGCGTGTGGAAGGGCATCAAGGCCGTCATCTCCCCGGTCGTCAGCTGGGTCAAGTCGGCGATCCCGAACGCCTTCAAGGCCGTCAAGGACAAGCTGTCCAGCATCTGGGGCGGTCTCAAGGGCATCGCGAGCCGCGCCTTCGACGGCATCAAGAGCGCGGTGAAGGGCCCGATCAACGCGGTCATCGGCATCATCAACCGCGCCATCGGGGCCCTCAACGGCATCAAGGTCTCCATCCCGGGCTGGGTCCCCGGCGTCGGCGGCAAGACCTTCGGCGTCAGCCTGCCGAGGATCCCCATGCTGGCCACCGGCGGTGTCGTCATGCCCCGCTCCGGCGGTGTCCCGGCGATCCTCGCCGAGGCCGGTGAGGCGGAGGCCGTCCTGCCGCTGAGCAAGCTCGACCGGCTGCTCAGGCGGGCCGCCGCCCAGGGCTCGGCGTACGCCGGGGCCACCGGGACCGGCGGCGCGCTGCACATCGAGCACTACTACGCGGCCGAGACGAGCAGTCCGCAGCGCACCGCCGACGCGCTGATGTTCCTGGCGAAGGCACGCGGATGACTGCCGCGGCGATCTCCGTGACCGACCCGCTGGCCGGTGTCGCCTCCGCCCTGGGCTCCTTCCGGGCCCGGCTCGAACAGGGCGGCGGAGCCCTGCGCACCTGCACGGACCGGATCAGGAGCGCGGGATCCGCGGTCGACCGCGTGCGTTCGGCCGCCGACCAGGGCGGCACCGCGCTGCGCCAGGTCAAGGAGAACACCGAAGCCGCCACCCGCTCCGTCACCAAGAGCGCCCAGACCGCCGCCACCGCCGCGTCCGGCATCAGGTCCGCCGGCGCCAAGGGCTCCACGAAGGCACTCGGCGGCCTCAAGTCCGCCCTCGGCGGTGTCTTCGCGATCGTCGGCGCCCTCATCGGGGCATCCGGTGTGCTCGGTGACCTCATGGGCACCTTCGGCACCCTCATGACCATCGGTTCCGGCGTCATGATCGTCATCAACGCCCTCACCCGCGCCAACCCCATCGGCTTCGTCACCGGCCTCCTCCTCCCCGTCGCCGGCTGGCTGCTCGATCTCGCGCTGAACTCCGAGACCGGGCAGAAGCTGATGCAGCAGCTCGCCACCCTCGTACTGAAGTACGTCGAGGGCTATCTGACCGCCATGACCCCGCTGCTCAAGGCCATCGCGAGCGCGGTGAACATCTACGTCACCGGCTATCTCCACCTCGTCACCGCCGCGCTCACCGCCATCGGCGCCCTCGTCGGCACCGCTTTCGCCGTGCTCAAGGCGCTGACCACCGGGGACACCCGGGAGCTCAGCGGCAGGGTGTCGTCGATCTGGCGGGGGTTCAAGGACGCGGTCAGGCCCGCGCTGAACTGGATCACCCAGGACATCCCCCGGATGTTCACCCGGATCAAGGACGCCACCTCCCGCACCCTCGACGCGCTGGGCCAGTTCGTCACCACCGGCGCGCAGACCGTCGCCGGCGTCGTCAAGGGACCGGTCCAGGGCCTGATCGCCTTCGCCAACTGGGTCATCGACAAGCTCAACGGCCTCAGCTTCAGCATCCTCGGCAAGAAGTTCGGCGTGCACCTGGACAGGATCCCGATGCTCGCCGAGGGCGGTGTCGCGGTCCCCGGCGCCTCCCGCCGCACGGGCCGGGTGCTGCCGCTGACCGCCCTGGACCGGCAGCGGGCGCTCGCCCGACGACACCGGGCCGCCTCCGGGCCGCCTTACCGCGTCAAGGAGTTCCACGAGAGCCGGGGCGCCGGTGCCCGCGGCACGGCCGAGGACCTCCTCTTCCTCGCCTCCGCCCACGCCTGCACATAGCCCTCCGCCCACACCCGCGACCGAGAGCGAGGTGACGGCCGACATGGCCGAGAACACGACAACCGCATACACCGACGATGTGGCCCCCGGCTCACTCATCACCCGCGACGGGCAGATGCAGTGGGCCGGACTGCTGATGGGGCCCGGCACACCGTACGAGATCGACCGCGGCGGGCTCAGCGGCTGGGAGGACCTGCCGGAGTACGACTCCTCCGACGCCGACCGGCCCACCGCGCACGGCGCCTGGCCGGGCGCCCGCTACGCCAAGCCCCGCAAGGTCGGCGGCACGGTGTGGACCGTGCCGCCGCAGGACGACACCGCCTCGTCGCTGGGCGCCATGCGCGCCCTGCGCCAGGCCCTGCTCCTCGGTGACGAGGAGCGCTGGCTCGCGGTCCGGCTGCACGGCGAGACGCTGGCCGTGCGGGCCCGGGTCAGCCAGCGCGTGCTGGCCGCCGACCGGACGTACACCACCCAGGGCGTCTCCCGGGCGGCCGTGCAGTGGTACGCCACCGACCCGCGCCGCTACTCGGTCACCGAGCAGACCGCGGTCACCGGCGCCCCGCAGCCGGAGAGCGGGCTGACCTGGCCGCTGACCTGGCCGCTGTACTGGGGACAGGCGGCCTCCACGGGAGACGTCAACGCCGACAACGACGGCTCCGCGCCCACCCACCCGCTGATCACCTTCACCGGCCCGTGCGGCAACCCGACGGTCACCGACCGGACCTCGTCGCTGCGGCTGCGCTACGAGATCGGGCTCGCCGCCGGGGACGAGCTGGTCGTGGACACCGCGGCCGGCACGGTCACCCTCAACGGCACCGCCTCCCGTCGGCACACCGCGGCCGCCGACAGCAGCCCCGAGGAACTTTTCGCCTTCGCCCCCGGCCGTGCCCAGCTGGCCTTCCGACCCGACACCTACGACACCGGCGCCCGGATGACGGTGCGCTGGCGAGCAGCGGAGTGGTGATCACATGACCGTACGAAGCGCCTGGCTCACCGAGAACGGCCAGACCCGCGAGGACACCCGGCTCACCCTGTCCGGCCTGCTCACGGTGAACGCCGGTGCCGCCGAGAACATCCCGCTCAAGGCGCGCGGCGGCATCGTCCCCGGCGGCTTCGCGCTCACCGGCGCCACTGGCGGCATGACCTTCACCATCGGCACCGGCCGTGCCTTCGTCCAGGGCGGCCGGATCAACCAGGGCGCCTATCCGGTCGCGGTGACCGAACCGGAGACGCTGACCGTGCCGGACGGCGACGCCCAGTACGACCGGATCGACCTGGTCGAACTCGTCGTACAGGACAACGTCTACGACGGCACGGCCGAGGCCGCGGCCAAGGTCCGCCTGGTCAAGGGCACCCCCGCGGCCACCCCCGTGGTGCCGAACACACCGGACGGCAGTGCCCTGCCGCTCTACCGGATCCTGGTGCCCAAGGGCCGCTCGGCCGGCACCGGCGGCCTGGACTGGGCCTCCGCGGTCATCAGTCTGCGCTACCCGACCGTGGCCCTCGGCGGGATCGTCCCCGCGGGCGGCTTCAACGGCGCCTACGCCGGCCAGTACCGCGAGGAGTCGGGCGTCCTGCAGCGCTGGGACGGCTCCGCCTGGGTGCCGTACCCGAGGTCCGCCGGCGGGATCGCCCCCTCCGGCGCGGTGGAGAACGGCAGCTACACCGGCCAGTACCGGGAGGACGCGAGCGGTCTGCTGCAGCGCTGGAACGGAAGCGCCTGGAGTTACGCGGAGGGCCGTACGACCATCCTGTTCAGCGCCTCGCAGACCACCACCCAGTCCGTCGCCACCGGCGCCTGGACGCAGCTCACCCTGAACACCGTCGACGTCGACGACACCGGCGGCTGGACCGGGTCCAACGCATACACCGTGCCGCGCGCCGGTTGGTGGCGGATCTCGCTCTGCGTCAGCTGGCTGGGGACCGAGACCAACTCCGTCGGCTCGCGCGGGGCGCGCCTCTACGTCAACGGCACCGGCCTGCCCCGCGCCACCTACCTGATCGGCGCGGGCCCCGGCGCGGCCAGTGTGGGCGGCACCGCCCTGGTGAAGCTGGCGGCCGGCGACAAGCTCGCCCTCTACGGATACCAGAGCTCGGGCGCCACGATCACCACGCTCGGCGGCTCCGGCTACGCCAGCAACCTCAGCGCCGAATGGCGCAGGTCCTGACCTCACCCGCCCCCGGAGAACACGGACGACACAGGAGACCAGCAGATGAACCTGCGCAGCTCATGGGTGGCCGAGACCGGCCAGACCCGCGAGGACACCCGGCTGACCCAGCTGGGCGCCACCACCCCGGCCAATCCCCTGGAGGTCCGCTCGGGCATCCTGCCCGGCTCGTACGACGGCCTGTACCGGCTGTCGGGCTTCTGGATGGACGGCGGCGCCGGCACCATGACCGCCACCGTCCACGAGGGCCGGGCCGTGATCCAGGCCGACAGCAACCAGGGCGCCTACCCGGTCACCCTGCCCGAGCAGATGTCCCTCACCTTCGCCGACGGCGACGCCGCGAGCCCCCGGATCGACCTCGTCGTCCTGCGGATCTACGACGACCTGTACGACGACTCCGGCTTCACCAAGGCCGCCGTCGAGATCGTCAAGGGCACCCCGGCCGCCACCCCGGCGGTCCCGGCGCTCCCGGGCATCGCCCTGCCGATCTACCAGGTGCGGATCCCGGCGGGCCGCAGCGCGGGCAACGGCGGCGTCAGCTGGAACACCGACGTCATCGACCTGCGGACGCCCACTGTCGCGGTCGGCGGCATCCTGCCCGTGGTCGGCGACACCGGCAACGGCGCCTACCCGGGCCAGTACCGCGACTCCGGCGGCGCCCTCCAGCGCTGGGACGGCTCGGCCTGGGTCGGCTACCCCAGCGCGCTGGGCGGCATCGCCCCGGCCGGCGCGGTCACCACCGCCAGCTACACCGGCCAGTACCGCGACTCCTCCGACGGCCGGCTCCAGCGCTGGAACGGCACCGGCTGGGTGTCGTACCAGCCGGTTCCCACCTGGACCGACTACACCCCGGCGTGGGGCGCCGAGGCGGGCACCGCGCCCGCCATCGGCAACGGCACCATCGTCGGCTCGTACGCGAAGATCGGCACGGTGGTGCACGTCCGGATCTATCTGAAGATCGGCTCCACGACCAACCTCTCCGCGCAGACCAGCCCCGGCGCCTGGACCTTCGGGCTGCCGGTCGTGCCGACGTCCACCGCCTGGAAGCTGGACGGCCGGGTGCTGGGCGTGGAGGCCTTCGACGCCTCCGCGGGCCTGTTCTACCAGGGCAGCGGACTGCTCGCGGTCACCAGCGGCGTCGGATACGTCCGCTCCGTGCGCGACACCTTCAAGACCAGCGCCACCGCCTGGGACAAGACCCTGCCGTTCACCTGGGCCACCAACGACATCCTCTCCATCCACGGCACGTACGAGTCCGCCTCCTGAGGCGCTCGCCAGCAAGGGGACACCCTCATGAACGTGCATTCCGCCTGGCTGTCCCCGGACGGCCAGACCCGCGAGGACACCCGGCTCACCCAGACCGGGGCACTCACCCCGGTCACCGACAGCAAGGGCCGCTCCGGTGTCCTGCCCGGCTCGGAGAACGGCCTGTACCGGGTCACCGGCCTGTGGCTGAACGGCACCGCGGGCGCCATGACCGCCACCGTGAGCCCCGGGCGCGCCGTCATCCAGTCGACGGCCGCCCGCGGCGCCTATCCGGTGGCGGTCACCGACCCGGTCCCGCTGGTCTTCGCCGACGGCGACGCCCAGTACGGCCGGATCGACCTGGTCGTCCTGCGGATCTACGACGACCTGTACGACGCCTCCGGCCGCTCCGAGGCCGCCGTCGAGATCGTCAAGGGCACCCCGGCCACCACCCCGGTAGCGCCGACCGCCCCGGACGCCTCGCTCGTCCTGTTCACGGTCGCCGTCGCCAAGAACGCCGGCGCCGGCAGCGGGGGCATCGCCTGGGACACCGCCCGCGTCGACCTGCGGCCCACCACGGTCGCCGTCGGCGGCATCCTGCCGACCCGCTCCGACGACACCGCGCCCGGCGGCTACCCCGGCCACTACCGCGACATCGACAGCACCCTCCAGCGCTGGGACTCCACCGCCTGGGTGCCGTACCCGAAGGGCGTCGGCGGGATCGTCCCGGCCGGGGTGCTGACCACCGGCGGCTACGCCGGGCAGTACCGCGACTCCTCCCTCGGCCAGCTCCAGCGCTGGAACGGCAGCGGCTGGCTGCCGGCCGTGCCGGGGCCGGTGTTCGTCTCGTCGCTGGCAGCCGGGACCACCACGTCGACCGCGTACACGGCCACCCTGAGCACCGGTACGGCGTTCACCCTCGCCTTCGTCGCACCGCCCTCCGGCGCCGTGATCCTCGGTCTGGGCGCACGGATCTCCACCTCGGGCACCGAGACCGCCCAGGCACATATGTCCCCGCAGATCACCCAGGGTTCCACGGTGGTCTGGGCGGCCTCCGACGACCGGTCCGCCACCGGCTCGGGCTCGCTGGGCGAGTCGGTGTCCACCCAGCTGCGGATGAGTGCGCTCACCGCAGGCACGACCTACACGGTCACCGCGATGTACCGCTCGGCCACCTCCGGCGTGACCTCCTGGTTCGACTCCCACTATCTGCGCGTCGACCCGATCGCCTGACCTCCCGTCTCACCGAAAGGAGCAGACCATGCCCGTACGCTCCGGCTGGCTCTCCCCCGACGGCCAGTCCCGTGAGGACACCCGCCTCGTCTCGCTGGGCGCCCTCACCCCGACCTCGCCCGTCGCCACCCGCTCCGGCGTCCTGCCGGGCTCCGCCGAGGGCCTCTACCGCATCTCCGGCTTCACCCTCACCGGGACCGCCGGCACCCTGTCCGCCACCGTCAGCCCGGGGCGCGCGGTGATCCAGGGGTCCGACGCCCAGGGCGCCTACCCGGTCGCCCTCACCGAGTACCTGCCCCTGGTGTTCGCCGACGGCGACGCCCAGTACGGCCGGGTCGACCTGGTCGTCCTGCGCGTGTACGACGACGCCTACGACGGCTCGGGCCGCACCGAGGCCGTCGTCGAGATCGTCAAGGGCACCCCGGCCGCCACCCCGGCCGTCCCGGCCGTACCCGCCCTGGCCCTCCCGCTGTACGAGGTGACCGTGCCCAAGGGCGCGAGCGCCGGCACCACGCCCATCGACTGGGCCAACGCGCTCGTCGGCCGCCGGACCGCCACGGTCGGCGTCGGCGGCATCCTGCCGGTCACCACCGACACCACCAACGGGTCCTACCCGGGCCAGTACCGCGACCTGAACGGGGTCGTCCAGCGCTGGTCCGGCACGGCCTGGACGGACTATCAGCCGCCGCTCGTCGTGGAGACGCTCACGACCGGACTCACCGTCACCGGCAGCTGGTCGCTGTCGTGGTACGGCGCCCGCCGCACCCGCGGGGTGTGCTCGTTCTCGGTCGGACTCCTGCGCACCACGAGCGCCCTCACCGCGACCGCCGCCGGCACCACCAACCCCGGCAACGTCGCGGACGAGGCGATCTGCGTGCTGCCGGCCGGCTGGCGGCCGGCCGTCGAGACCTACGCGACCGCGAGCGACGGCTACGCGAGCGGCGCGGTCCGGATCGCCGCCGACGGCACGGTCCAGCTCGTCGCCTGGGCGACGAGCGGGGTGATCCAGGTGGGCAACAACCTGCGGTTCTCCGCGTGCTTCGTCCTGTGACCGCCGCCCGCACAGGCCTGAGGAGCTGATCCGCCCATGAGCATCACCACTCCCTACCGAGCGATCTTCTGCGACCTGCTCAGCGACCGCACCATCGACATCCTGCCCCTGCGCGACGTCACCGTCGACGACTACATCGGCAAGGCCGGCTCGCTCTCCGGCACCATCCCCGTGCCGGACACGGCGATGGCCGCCCGGGTCCGCCGTATCGAGGAGGGCCGCACCTCGGTCTACCTCCAGCGCGGCAACGACCTGTGGTGGGGCGGCATCGTCTGGACGGCCACCCTGCAGAGCGACGACCAGGGCGTGCTCTCCCTCGGCATCCAGGCGGCCACCTTCGAGTCCTACGCCGGCCGCCGCCGTATCCGCGACGACCTCAACTTCCAGAACACCGACCAGCTGGTGGTGGCGCGCAAACTCTGGGAGCACCTGCAGACCGGCAAGTTCGACGACGAGACCGGGACCACGGTCCCCGGCGGGAACATCGGCGTCAGCTACGGCTACGAGACCTCCGATCCCCCGCAGCCCCGCTCGGTCGCCTACCGCGACGGCGACGAGACCGTCTACCTGGAGGCACTGGACGCGCTCGCCGCCCAGGAGAACGGCTTCGAGCACCACATCGGCGTCTACCGCGACCCGGTCAGCGGCGCACGCGTGCGCCGGCTGCGCCTGGGCAGCCCGAAGATCGGCATCGGCAGCACCGACCTGGTGATGGACCGTCCCGGCTCGGTCCTGTCGTACTCCTTCCCGCGCGACGCCACCCGCGGCGGCACCACCGCCCGGGCCCGCGGCGCCACCGACAACACCAGCCAGGCCGTCGAGTCCCGCCCGCTGTACGCCGACGCGGACATCGCGGTCGGCCGGACCCTGATCGCCGCCGGCTACCCGCGGATCGACCTGACCTCCGACCACAACGACGTGGCCAGCACCACCGTCCTGAAGTCGCTGGCCAACGCGGAACTCGCCGAGGGCGCCGGGGCCGTGGTGATCCCCGAGATCAGCGTCCGCCTGGACGACCTGGTGCCGCCCGCGCTGCTCGGCCGCACGGTCCGGCTGCGCGTCACCGACGAGTGGTGGACCGAGGGCCTCGACGCCCGCTACCGGATCATCGGCGTCAAGGTCAGCCCGGCGCAGCGCGGCCGCCCCGACACCGCCGAGCTCTACCTGGAGGAGGCCTGATGCCCCAGCTCCCCGAAGACATCATCGACCGGCTGACCCAGATGGAACGCCGGATCCAGCAACTGTCCACCGCCGTCAACTCCCGCCCCGCGCTCAACACGATCACCGGCGGCGAGGTGAAGATCAGCGACGGCACCCTGAAGGTCACCGACGGCGGCACCTTCCTGGTGCAGCGGCCCAACAGCGACGACCCGATGTTCCGGGTCGGCTCCTGGAAGGACGCGGAATACGGCCTGGAGATCCACCGCCAGACCGGCAGCCTCGCCATGACCCTGTTCAACGGCGACGGCACCGCCGGCTCGCTCCAGCCGCTGCGGATCTACGACAACGGCAACCGGGAGATCTTCTCCGACGACGTCAACAGCGGCGGTGTGGCCCGCCCGTGGCTGGCCATGCTGCCCCCGCAGGACACGACGCAGACACGCTGGCCGCAGACCGCCGCGACGGCCTGGACGACGATCGCGCTCTCGTACAACCCGATCTGGCAGCCCAAGATGCGGCTCCGGCTGAGCACCGGGGTCAGCTCCGGCGGGTCCGGCCAGGTCCGGGTGCTGGTCAGCGGCGCCCAATGGGGTCCCACGGTCACCGCCGGCAGCGAGTTCGACTACACCGACGCGGTCGCCGCCGACTTCGCCACGGTCTTCGCCCCCTCCGCCAACGCCGTCAAGGTCGAGATCCAGGCCATCGCCACGGCCGGCACCGTCTACGCGACCCCGGTCCTCATGTACGGCCGCCAGAGCTGAAAGGCAGGACCCATGGACATCGACCCCACCCAGCCCTGGGGCATCACGATCGACTACGCCGGCCGGGCCACCCTCGTGGAGGACGGCCACACGATCCACGTCAACGTCACCGACAGCAGCCTCAGTTCCGTCATCGAGCCGGACTCGATCACCGGCCGCTACGCGTCCGTCACCGTCACCGCCCAGTTCAGCGAGACCGGTGACAACGCCACCGTGCTCCGCGGCTACGGCCGGATCACCATCGACCCCGCCGAAACGGCGCCGGTCACCCCCGACCAGACGGCCGTCCAGCGGGCGGTCGCCGCGGCGCTCGCCGACTTCCGGGAGAACACGGCCGCGTACACCGCGCTGTGCGCGACGTGGACGACGGATCCCGAGCCGGAGCCCGACCCCGAGCCGGAGCCTGATCCGGAGCCCGAAACAGAGACCGACTCCGAAGCAGAGACCGACTCCGAGCCCGGCTCCGGCCTCTGAAAACCCGCCCCGCGCCGCCCCCGCCGGCCGGGGTTCTCTCATGCCCGAAAACTCCCCAGGGAGGCACCACCCATGGCGAACCCCCTCTCCGCCGACGCCCTCGTCGCGGCCCTCAGATCCGAGGGCGTCACCGTCGTCGAGCACTCCGGCTGGCGTACCCACAACCGCAACAGCAAGGGCAGCTGGGGCCCGGTGAACGGCGTGATCATCCACCACACCGTCACCTCCGGCACCAGCAACTCCGTGAGCATCTGCTTCAACGGCTACTCGGCCCTGCCCGGCCCCCTCTGCCACGGCGTGATCGCCAAGGACGGCACGGTCCACCTCGTCGGCAACGGCCGCGCCAACCACGCCGGCAGCGGCGACGGCGACGTCCTGCGCGCCGTCGTCGCCGAGAGCACGACCCTGCCGGCGCCGAACCAGAACGACACCGACGGCAACGTCCACTTCTACGGCTTCGAGTGCGTCAACCTCGGCGACGGCAAGGACCCGTGGCCCGACGTCCAGCTGGAGGCCATGGTTCGCGCCTCCGCCGCGCTGTGCCGGGCCCACGGCTGGAGCGCGCACTCCGTGATCGGCCACAAGGAGTGGACGAACACCAAGATCGACCCGCGTGGCTTCGCCATGGCGGACTTCCGCGACCGGGTCGCCGCCCGGCTCGGCGCCGGGCCCACCGGGCCGAGCACGACGAAGCCGGCGGCCTACCAGCCCTTCCCGGGTACCGAGTGGTTCCACAAGAACCCGAAGTCGGCGATCGTCACCGCGATGGGCAAGCGCCTGGTCGCCGTCGGCTGCTCGGCGTACGCCTCCGGCCCCGGCCCGCAGTGGACCGAGGCCGACCGGCTCTCCTACGCCAAGTGGCAGCGCAAGCTCGGCTACACCGGCGCCGCCGCCGACGGCTGGCCCGGCGCCAAGTCCTGGGCGGCGCTGCGGGTCCCCCACATCTGAGAGCGAGGTCAGCACATGTCAGAGGCCGCCAAGCGGACCCTCCGCACCGTTCTCCAGACCGCTGTCGGCCTGTGCGTCCTGCTGCCGACCGTCGTCGGCGCCGCCGGCATCCCCGACACCCTCCCCTGGATCGCCGGCGCCCTGGCCGTCGCCGCCGCCGTGACCAGGACCATGGCCCTGCCCGCCGTCCAGGCCCTGCTGCCCGGATGGCTGCGCACGGACTCCCCGCCGAACGGGGACGCCGCACTGCTGTCGCTGGCCGAGGCACGCGAGGAACGGAGGGATGCGTGAACGAACCCCACCCGTTCTCCGACCCCACCTCCGTCGCCGTGGAACTGGAGCGGCTGCGCGGCACCGTCGAGGCCGGGTTCGCCCGGGTCGACGGCTCGCTCGCGCTGCTCGTGCAGCGCAGCGACCAGACCGACAAGCAGCTCGCCGACCATGAGCAGCGCCTCGACGCGCTGGAGCGCTCGCGCTGGCCGGTGGCCAGCATCGGCGCACTGGCCGCCGTCGCCACGGTGGCCGTGACGGTCTGGGAGCTGACCGCACGCTAGGCACGAACGCAGGAACCCAGGAACCCAGGAACGCCGAAGGGCGGTCACCCCGTACGAAACGGGGTGACCGCCCTTCTACTCGTTCTTACTGGTTGTACGGACCGTAGTCGTAGTCCTCCAGCGGGACGGCCTGGCCGGAGCCCGTGCCGAACGGCGAGTAGTCGATGTCGTCGTAGCCGACGGCCGAGTACATCGCGGCCTTCGCCTCCTCGGTCGGCTCCACCCGGATGTTGCGGTAGCGGGACAGACCCGTACCGGCCGGGATGAGCTTACCGATGATGACGTTCTCCTTGAGGCCGATGAGGCTGTCGGACTTGGCGTTGATCGCCGCGTCCGTCAGAACTCGGGTCGTCTCCTGGAAGGAGGCGGCCGACAGCCAGGACTCCGTCGCCAGCGAGGCCTTGGTGATACCCATCAACTGCGGACGACCGGAGGCCGGGTGACCGCCCTCCTGGACCACACGACGGTTCTCGGTCTCGAACTTCGAGCGCTCGACCAGCTCACCGGGCAGCAGCTCGGCGTCGCCGGACTCGATGATCGTCACCCGGCGCAGCATCTGCCGGATGATGATCTCGATGTGCTTGTCGTGGATCGACACACCCTGCGAGTTGTACACCTTCTGGACCTCGCCGACCAGGTGGACCTGGACGGCACGCTGGCCCAGGATGCGCAGCACGTCGTGCGGGTTCTGGGTACCCACGGTGAGCTGCTCGCCCACCTCCACGTGCTCGCCCTCGCCGACCTTCAGACGGGCACGCTTCGAGATCGGGTACGCCGTCTCGTCGCTGCCGTCGTCCGGGGTGATGACGATCTTCTTGGTCTTCTCGGTCTCCTCGATGCGCACCCGGCCGGAGGCCTCGGCGATCGGGGCGACACCCTTCGGGGTACGGGCCTCGAAGAGCTCGACGACACGCGGCAGACCCTGGGTGATGTCGTCACCGGCCACACCACCGGTGTGGAAGGTACGCATCGTCAGCTGGGTGCCGGGCTCACCGATGGACTGGGCGGCGATGATGCCGACCGCCTCACCGATGTCGACCAGCTTGCCGGTGGCCAGCGAGCGGCCGTAGCACATGGCGCAGGTGCCGACGGCGGACTCGCAGGTCAGGACCGAGCGGGTCTTGACCTCCTCGACGCCGGCGCCGACCAGCACGTCGATCAGGACGTCACCGAGGTCGACGCCCGCCGGGGCGAGCACCTTGCCGTCCACGACGATGTCCTCGGCGAGGCAGCGCGCGTACACGGACGTCTCGGCGTTGCCCGCCTTGCGCAGCACACCGGTCTCGTCGCGCTCGGCGATGGCCAGCTTGAGGCCGCGCTCGGTGCCGCAGTCCTCCTCGCGGATGATGACGTCCTGCGAGACGTCCACCAGACGACGGGTGAGGTAACCCGAGTCGGCGGTACGCAGGGCGGTGTCCGCCAGACCCTTACGGGCACCGTGCGTGGAGATGAAGTACTCCAGCACGGACAGGCCCTCACGGAAGGACGCCTTGATCGGACGCGGGATGGTCTCGTTCTTCGCGTTCGACACCAGACCACGCATACCGGCGATCTGCCGCATCTGCATCATGTTTCCTCGGGCACCCGAGTCAACCATCATGAAGATGGGGTTCGTCTTGGGGAAGTTCTCGTTCATCGCCTCGGCGACCTCGTTGGTCGCCTTGGTCCAGATCGCGATGAGCTCCTGAGTGCGCTCTTCCTTGGTGATCAGACCGCGCTCGTACTGCTTCTGGACCTTCTCGTCCTGCGCCTCGTACCCGCGGACGATCTCCTTCTTCGCCTCGGGAACGACGACGTCGGAGATGGCGACGGTGACACCGGAACGGGTGGCCCAGTAGAAGCCGGACGCCTTCAGGTTGTCGAGCGTCGCCGCCACGATGACCTTGGGGTAACGCTCGGCGAGGTCGTTGACGATCTCGGAGAGCTGCTTCTTGCCCACCGAGTAGTCGACGAACGGGTAGTCCTCGGGCAGCAGCTCGTTGAAGAGCGCGCGGCCCAGCGTGGTGCGCAGACGGAACGAGTCCCCCTGCTGCCACTCGGGCTCGCCCTCCTCCTGCACCGGCGGGGTCCAGCCGCGCGGCGGGATGGTGCCCACCGGGAAGCGGATGTCGATCGCCGACTGCAGGGCCAGCTCACCGGCGTCGAACGCCATGATCGCCTCGGCCGTGGAGCCGAAGGACCGGCCCTCGCCCTTGGTGTCACGCAGTTCGCCGTCGGTGGTGAGGAAGAACAGACCGAGGACCATGTCCTGGGTCGGCATCGTCACCGGACGGCCGTCGGCGGGCTTGAGGATGTTGTTCGAGGACAGCATCAGGATGCGGGCCTCGGCCTGCGCCTCCGCGGACAGCGGCAGGTGCACGGCCATCTGGTCACCGTCGAAGTCCGCGTTGAACGCGGTGCAGACGAGCGGGTGGATCTGGATGGCCTTGCCCTCGACCAGCTGCGGCTCGAAGGCCTGGATGCCGAGGCGGTGCAGGGTGGGCGCACGGTTCAGCAGCACCGGGTGCTCGGCGATGACCTCTTCGAGGACGTCGTACACGACGGTGCGGCCGCGCTCCACCATGCGCTTGGCGCTCTTGATGTTCTGCGCGTGGTTGAGGTCCACGAGCCGCTTCATCACGAACGGCTTGAAGAGCTCCAGCGCCATCGCCTTCGGCAGACCGCACTGGTGCAGCTTCAGCTGCGGACCGACGACGATCACGGAACGCGCCGAGTAGTCGACACGCTTGCCGAGCAGGTTCTGACGGAAACGGCCCTGCTTGCCCTTCAGCATGTCGCTGAGGGACTTCAGCGGGCGGTTGCCCGGACCGGTGACCGGACGGCCGCGACGGCCGTTGTCGAACAGCGCGTCCACGGCCTCCTGGAGCATGCGCTTCTCGTTGTTCACGATGATCTCGGGCGCGCCGAGGTCGAGAAGCCGCTTCAGACGGTTGTTGCGGTTGATCACACGGCGGTACAGGTCGTTCAGGTCGGAGGTCGCGAAGCGGCCACCGTCCAGCTGCACCATCGGACGCAGGTCCGGCGGGATGACCGGCACGCAGTCCAGCACCATGCCCTTGGGGCTGTTGCTGGTCTGCAGGAACGCGGAGACGACCTTCAGGCGCTTGAGCGCACGGGTCTTCTTCTGGCCCTTGCCGGTACGGATGATCTCGCGGAGACGCTCGGCCTCCTCGTCGAGGTCGAAGGACTCCAGGCGCTTCTGCAGCGCCGCGGCACCCATCGAACCGTCGAAGTACGTGCCGAAGCGGTCGCGCAGCTCGCGGTAGAGCAGCTCGTCGCCCTCGAGGTCCTGGACCTTGAGGTTCTTGAAGCGGGTCCACACCTCGTCGAGCCGGTCGATCTCGCGCTGGGCACGGTCGCGCAGCTGCTTCATCTCGCGCTCGGCGCCTTCGCGCACCTTGCGGCGCACATCGGCCTTGGCACCCTCGGCCTCGAGCTCGGCCAGGTCGGTCTCGAGCTTCTTGGCGCGGCCCTCGAGGTCGGCGTCGCGACGGTTCTCGATCTGCTGCCGCTCGACGGAGACGTGCGCCTCCAGGGAGGGCAGGTCACGCGTGCGGCGCTCCTCGTCGACGTACGTGATCATGTACGCCGCGAAGTAGATGACCTTCTCGAGGTCCTTGGGAGCCAGGTCCAGCAGGTAGCCCAGCCGGCTCGGGACACCCTTGAAGTACCAGATGTGCGTGACGGGTGCGGCCAGTTCGATGTGGCCCATCCGCTCACGGCGCACCTTGGCGCGGGTGACCTCGACGCCACAGCGCTCACAGATGATGCCCTTGAAGCGGACGCGCTTGTACTTGCCGCAGTAGCACTCCCAGTCCCGGGTCGGACCGAAGATCTTCTCGCAGAAGAGTCCGTCCTTTTCGGGCTTGAGGGTGCGGTAGTTGATGGTCTCGGGCTTCTTGACCTCGCCGTGGCTCCACTGACGGATGTCGTCAGCGGTGGCCAGACCGATCCGGAGCTCGTCGAAGAAGTTGACGTCGAGCACTATGCGTCAATCCCTCTCAGGGTTGTAAGTCATGGGGTCTGATACGGGGGTCCTGGGGCCGGAGGCCTTCATGGCGAAGGCCTCCGGACTCCCGTCAGACCTCTTCGACGCTGCTCGGCTCGCGCCGGGACAGGTCGATGCCAAGCTCCTCCGCAGCGCGGAAGACGTCCTCGTCGGTGTCGCGCATCTCGATGGACATGCCGTCCGAGGACAGCACCTCCACGTTGAGGCACAGGGACTGCATCTCCTTGATGAGCACCTTGAAGGACTCGGGGATGCCGGGCTCGGGGATGTTCTCGCCCTTGACGATGGCCTCGTAGACCTTCACGCGGCCGGTGACGTCGTCGGACTTGATGGTCAGCAGCTCCTGGAGGGCGTAGGCGGCGCCGTACGCCTCCAGCGCCCACACCTCCATCTCGCCGAACCGCTGGCCACCGAACTGGGCCTTACCACCCAGCGGCTGCTGGGTGATCATCGAGTACGGGCCGGTCGACCGGGCGTGCAGCTTGTCGTCGACCAGGTGGTGCAGCTTCAGGATGTACATGTAGCCGACCGAGATCGGGTCCGGGAACGGCTCACCGCTACGGCCGTCGAACAGCCGCGCCTTGCCGGACGGGAGCACCATGCGCTCGCCGTCGCGGTTCGGGATGGTGTGCTGGAGCAGACCCGCGAGCTCGTCCTCACGCGCACCGTCGAAGACCGGGGTCGCGACGTTGGTGCCCGGGGCGACCGCGTCGGCGCCGATGACCTGCAGTCGCTGCGCCCACTCGTCGGCGAGACCGGAGACGTCCCAGCCGCGGCTGGCGAGCCAGCCGAGGTGGATCTCCAGGACCTGTCCCGGGTTCATTCGGGACGGCACACCGAGCGGGTTGAGGATGATGTCGACCGGGGTCCCGTCCTCGAGGAACGGCATGTCCTCGATGGGCAGGATCTTGGAGATGACGCCCTTGTTGCCGTGGCGGCCGGCGAGCTTGTCACCGTCGGTGATCTTGCGCTTCTGCGCAACATACACACGGACCAGCTGGTTGACGCCGGGCGGCAGTTCGTCGCCCTCCTCGCGGTCGAAGACGCGCACACCGATGACCTTGCCGGTCTCGCCGTGCGGCACCTTCAGCGAGGTGTCACGGACCTCACGGGCCTTCTCACCGAAGATCGCGCGCAGCAGGCGCTCCTCCGGCGTCAGCTCGGTCTCACCCTTGGGCGTGACCTTGCCGACGAGGATGTCACCGGCGATGACCTCGGCGCCGATACGGATGATGCCGCGCTCGTCGAGGTCGGCGAGGACCTCCTCGGAGACGTTCGGGATGTCCCGGGTGATCTCCTCGGGGCCGAGCTTGGTGTCACGGGCGTCGACCTCGTGCTCCTCGATGTGGATCGAGGAGAGGACGTCGTCCTGCACGAGGCGCTGCGACAGGATGATCGCGTCCTCGTAGTTGTGACCCTCCCACGGCATGAACGCCACGAGCAGGTTCTTACCGAGGGCCATCTCGCCGTTCTCGGTGGCCGGACCGTCGGCGAGGACCTGGCCCTCGATGATCCGGTCGCCCTCGTTGACGATGACCTTCTGGTTGACCGAGGTGCCCTGGTTGGAGCGGGCGAACTTGGCCAGCCGGTAGGTGATGTACGTGCCGTCGTCGTTGGCGGTGGTGATGTAGTCGGCCGAGACCTCCTGGACCACACCCGCCTTCTCCGCCTTGACCACGTCGCCGGCGTCGACGGCGGAGCGGTACTCCATGCCGGTGCCGACGAGCGGGGACTCGCTCTTGATGAGCGGCACGGCCTGGCGCATCATGTTCGCGCCCATGAGGGCACGGTTGGCGTCGTCGTGCTCGAGGAACGGGATCATGGCGGTCGCGACCGACACCATCTGGCGCGGCGAGACGTCCATGTAGTCCACGTCGTCACCGGGGACGTAGTCGACCTCGCCGCCACGGCGGCGGACCAGGACGCGGTTCTCGGTGAAGCGCAGGTCGTCGTCGAGCGTGGCGTTGGCCTGCGCGATGACGAAGCGGTCCTCTTCGTCGGCCGTCAGGTAGTCGACCTCGTCGGTGACGACGCCGTCGACGACCTTGCGGTACGGCGTCTCCACGAAGCCGAACGCGTTGACACGGCCGTAGGAGGCGAGCGAGCCGATCAGACCGATGTTCGGGCCTTCGGGCGTCTCGATCGGGCACATGCGGCCGTAGTGCGAGGGGTGCACGTCACGGACCTCGAAGCCGGCCCGCTCACGGGAGAGACCACCCGGACCGAGAGCCGACAGACGGCGCTTGTGGGTGAGACCCGACAGCGGGTTGTTCTGGTCCATGAACTGCGACAGCTGGCTGGTGCCGAAGAACTCCTTGATGGAGGCGACGACCGGCCGGATGTTGATCAGCGTCTGCGGCGTGATCGCCTCGACGTCCTGGGTCGTCATGCGCTCACGCACGACGCGCTCCATACGAGCCAGACCGGTGCGGACCTGGTTCTGGATGAGCTCGCCGACGCTGCGCAGACGACGGTTGCCGAAGTGGTCGATGTCGTCGGTCTCGACGACGATCGTGTCACCGCTGTCGCCGACCGTCTCGGTCTCGCCGGCGTGCAGCTTCACCAGGTACTTGATCGTCGCGATGATGTCCTCGACGGTCAGGATGCCCGCGTCCAGCGGCGCGTCCGCGGCCAGCTTCTTGTTGACCTTGTAGCGGCCGACCTTGGCGAGGTCGTAGCGCTTGGGGTTGAAGTAGAGGTTCTCGAGCAGCGTCTGCGCGGCCTCACGCGTCGGGGGCTCGCCCGGACGGAGCTTGCGGTAGATGTCGAGCAGCGCGTCGTCCTGGCCCTGGGTGTGGTCCTTCTCCAGGGTGGCGCGCATGGACTCGTACTCGCCGAACTCCTCGAGGATCTGCTCGGTGGTCCAGCCGAGCGCCTTCAGGAGGACGGTCACCGACTGCTTGCGCTTGCGGTCGATGCGGACGCCGACCATGTCGCGCTTGTCGATCTCCATCTCCAGCCAGGCACCCCGGGACGGGATGATCTTGGCGGAGAAGATGTCCTTGTCGGACGTCTTGTCGATCGAGGAGTCGAAGTAGACACCCGGCGAACGGACCAGCTGCGACACCACGACACGCTCGGTGCCGTTGATGACGAACGTGCCCTTGTTGGTCATGAGCGGGAAGTCGCCCATGAAGACCGTCTGGGACTTGATCTCGCCGGTCTCGTTGTTGGTGAACTCGGCCGTCACGAAGAGCGGAGCCGCGTACGTGAAGTCGCGCTCCTTGCACTCGTCGATGCTGTTCTTCGGCGGCTCGAAACGGTGGTCGCGGAAGGTCAGCGACATCGACCCGGAGAAGTCCTCGATCGGGGAGATCTCCTCGAAGATCTCCTCGAGGCCGGACTTGGTGGGGACGTCCTGACCGTTGTCCAGAGCCTCCTCGACCCGACTCTGCCAGGCGGTGTTGCCGAGCAGCCAGTCGAAGCTCTCGGTCTGCAGCGCGAGCAGGTTGGGAACCTCGAGAGGCTCCTTGATCTTTGCAAAGGAGATGCGCAGCGGGGCGGTGCTGGCGCCGTTGTTCGTATTCGCGGTCGAGGCGTTGCGCGAGGCGGCCAAGAGGGGGTCCTTCCGAGGGCTCGGACTCACTACGCGCGTACCGGCCCCTCTCCCGGACACAGAGACAGAAACCCCAGCTCAGGGCGGTTTCGGTCGTCGGTGGTCGAGGGAGGGCAGACCCCTGGTGACGGACAGGGGACAGCTAACAGGCAGCGCAAAGGGTCAGTGTAGCCACTCGGCACACTGATGTCCAGTCCCGTCTTTCAGGGACCCTCGTTGTCCTCAACGCCTGCGCCACATGCCTGCCTTCAACGCGTTGATACTGCCCTCTTCGCCGTCGATCCATGCCTCGGATTCGGATCCTTGTGACGACGCGTCCTGAGAATTGCGCGCTGCGTGCGGTTCGTCAAGGCCCCCTACGTAAGCCCGGGCCGCGGGAGGCGCGACGAAGATCACCATACCCCTCGCGATCGAGGCTGCAAGGCAACCGTGGCCGCCTCCCAGGAACGCCGAAGAGCGACCACCCAGATGGATGATCGCTCTTACGCGCTACGGCGTTACAGGCCCTGTGGACCTGTGCGGTGTTACTTGACCTCGACGGAGGCGCCGGCGCCCTTGAGGGACTCGGCGGCCTTCTCCGCGGCCTCCTTGGCGACCTTCTCGAGAACGGGCTTCGGAGCGCCGTCCACGAGGTCCTTGGCCTCCTTCAGGCCCAGCGAGGTCAGCTCACGCACGACCTTGATGACCTGGATCTTCTTGTCGCCGGCGCCGGTGAGGATGACGTCGAACTCGTCCTGCTCCTCAGCGGCCTCGGCCGGGGCGGCCGGACCGGTGGGGCCGGCGACGGCGACCGCGGCGGCGGCGGTGACGTCGAACTTCTCCTCGAACGCCTTCACGAACTCGGAGAGCTGGATGAGGGTCATCGTCTCGAACTCGGCGAGCAGTTCTTCCTGGGTGAGAGCCACGACGGCTTCCCTTTCACTAATTTCGGCTGGTGCCGGGATGTACATGTCTGGCGGGCGTACGTTCGGCCCGCTACGACCACTGCCTGTGACGGGCTGCCTCAGGCGGCGGTCATTTCGCGAGCCGAATTACTCGGCACCGCCCTGCTCGTCCTGCTTGGCACGAAGCGCGTCCACGGTGCGGACGAGCTTCGACGGGAGCGCCTGGAAGACCTGAGCAGCCTGAGTCTGCTTGCCCTTGAAGGCGCCCGCCAGCTTGGCGAGCAGAACCTCGCGGGACTCGAGGTCCGCGAGCTTCTTGATCTCGTCGGCGGACAGCGCCTTGCCGTCAAGGACACCGCCCTTGATGACGAGGTTCGGGTTGTCCTTGGCGAAGTCACGAAGACCCTTCGCCGACTCCACCGGGTCACCGGTGACGAAGGCGACCGCCGTCGGACCGTTGAACAGGTCGTCGAGCGTCGTGATCCCGGCCTCGTTGGCCGCAATCTTGGTCAGCGTGTTCTTCACCACGGCGTACTGGGCGTTCTCACCGAGCGAACGACGCAGCGTCTTGAGCTGCGCCACGGTGAGACCCCGGTACTCGGTCAGCACGGCAGCGTTCGAGCTACGGAACTGCTCCGTGAGCTCGGCCACCGCGGCAGCCTTGTCGGGCCTTGCCATAGAGCGTCGGCCTCCTTCCGGGTGATGAGGACCGCTCGGAAGGGGCCGGGACAAACGAAACGCCCCGGCGCAGGCGCACGGGGCGTAGCTCGACCGAACGGGATCCATGTGCGGATTCCGCGGATTCCGGTCCGGGAGCACTTCCACAGTCACCTGCGCGGGTCGTCCGCGTATCAGCGGATCCTTCGGCCACCGCACCTTCTGACGAACGCGCGGCAACGACCAGCGGTCTTTGGCTTCTGTAGGAGAGTACGGGAACGGGTCGGCGTCAGGCAAATCCGCCCGGAGCGGCTCAGCCGGAGGTCGTCGACCCGAGGCCTTCGAGGTCCAGGTCCTCCAGCTCGGCCAGCTCGTCGTCCAGCCCGGGGTCGCCGGTGCTGCCGTCCTCGGTGAAGCCGCTCTCCGCGAGCTCCTTGAACATGTCGGCCATGTCGAAGGTCTCGGCGGCGGGAGGCACCTCGACCTGGGCCTTCGTGCCGTAGTCGGAGAAGGTCATGCTCATCTCGACGTCACCCTCGGGGGTGTCCATGCCGACGTCCATGCGCACCGGGAGGTCGTTCTCGTCGACCCAGACCTCGGTGTCGTAGTCGGTGATGCCGGCCTTCTCGATGTTCTTGAGGGCCCTGGCGCGCTCCTTGGGCCCGAGCACGTCCAGGGAGTTGCCGGACTCCAGCAGCTCCTTCACCGTGAGCGTGCCCTTGTAGTGCTCGGCCCGGACGCCGTCGACCCTCTCGCTGCCGACGTGCTTCAGGTTCGGCGAGTCGAGCAGCATGGCGAGCTGCTCCGTCGGGTCCTGGTTCAGGTTCTCCAGGCCGGAGGACATCTGCTTCTTGAGCTCCGCGTCGCCGCCGGCCTCCGCCAGGGCCGCGAAGTCCATCTTCATCCAGCGCTTGCCGTCCATCTCGGCGGGTGCGGACTCCCCCATGTCCATGTACATCACGTTGTCCCGGACGATCATCCGGACGCGCTCAGGGGCGTCCGGGTCCGCCTCGAGGACGGAGCCCGTCATGGTGAGGTCCATGACGGCCGGGTCCCAGCCCATGATCCCGGTCATCTTCATGTCGCCGCCGCCGTCCTCGAGGGCGGCCGGCACCGACATGGTCATGGTGACCCGGGCGGACTTGGCCTCGGTCGTCTTCTCGAAGGAGGCCGTGAGGACCTGGGCGGCGGACCGCTGCACACCGCCGGCCCCGCCCTGCCCCCCGCTTCCGCAGGCGACGGCACCGGTCAGCAGCAGCACCGTGGTCGCGGCCGCGGCGGTCTTGTGCGGTCTGTTCATATGTCCCCCCAGGACGTCGTGACGCGCGTTCCCCCCGCGTCCCTTACCTGTGGCCGACCATATCCTGAGCCGCTCTTTGCCGTCCTGCGGGTTTCGGACCGTCCCGGACTGTCCGTCAGCCCGCCGACTGCTGCTGCACCAGCTCCGAGAAGTCCGCGGTGTCGCTCGCGGGCGGCTCCTCGACCGAGACATGGGTGCCGTAGTCGCTGTAGTAGGCGGTCTGGTTGTAGGCGCCCGACGAGGTCTCGCCCTTCTCGATCTTCTTGACCAGCAGGTCCTGGTCGTCGACCCAGATGTCCACGGTCTCGGTGGTGACGCCGCCCTGCTCCAGCGTCTTCTTCAGTTCGTCGAGCTGGCTGCGGCTCAGGTTGGAGTTCTTCTCGGCGAGGTCGGCCACGTCGACCGTCCCCGAGTAGTGGGTGGTCTGCCGGCCCCGCACCGTCTCCTCGCCGACCTTGTGCACGTCCCCGGAGGCCAGCAGGAGCTTCACCGACTGGTTGGGTGTGGTGTTCTGCATCTGGTCCTTGAGATACGCGCCGGACCCGCCGCCGAGGGTCTCCAGGTCGTCGTAGTCGTACTTGATCCAGTGCTTCCCGCCGGACTGCTCGGCGAAGGTGTCACCCATCCGGGCGTAGTAGGCGTCGGGCAGATAGCGGGCCTGCATCGACGTGGTGCCCAGCTGGCGCATGGTGTCGGCCATGGTGCCGCCGGTGTAGGTGACGGTGAGGTTGCCGGTCAGGCCGTCGCCCCAGGCGAGGGCCCCGTCGGCGGTCATCGACATCAGCGAGCCCATGCTGGTGGTCGACTCGACCTTCGCGGAGTCCGCGCCGTCGGTCGACTTCTCGGCACTCCGCAGGGCGGCGATGGGATCGAACCGCACCGCCCCGTCGCCCGAGGCCTTCGAACCTCCGGAGCCACCGGAGCCCCCGGAGTCGTCCGAGCCGCCCGAACTGCAGGCCGTCGCACCCGCCACCAGGCTCATCGCCGCGATGGACAGACCTGCCGTCCGCACGATCCTGCGCTTCATTCGCCCCACCCCCATGAGAATCCCGTGACTGCACGGTAACCCACCGCACTGACAACCGGGTTCACAGTCGTTCGAAAAGTGCTCTACGACCAAAAGGGACGAGCCCCGCACCTCGAAAGGTTGCAGGGCTCGTCACCGACTGGGGTGAGCTGTGGGGCTCAGACCGCGGCCGGGTCCTCCTCGACGAGGAGGTTGCGGGTGCGGTTCGGGTCGATCTGGATGCCGGGGCCGATCGTGGTGCTGATCGCGGCCTTCTTGATGTAGCGACCCTTGGCGGCGGACGGCTTCAGACGGAGGATCTCCTCCAGGGCCGCGCCGTAGTTCTCCACCAGCTTGTCGTCCTCGAAGGACGTCTTGCCGATGATGAAGTGCAGGTTCGAGTGCTTGTCGACGCGGAACTCGATCTTGCCGCCCTTGATCTCGGTCACAGCCTTGGCGGTGTCCGGGGTGACGGTGCCGGTCTTCGGGTTCGGCATCAGGCCACGGGGACCGAGCACACGGCCGAGGCGGCCGACCTTGCCCATGAGGTCCGGGGTGGCGACGACGGCGTCGAAGTCCAGACGGCCCTTCGCGACCTCGTCGATCAGTTCGTCGGAGCCGACGATGTCGGCGCCCGCGGCCTCCGCGGCCGCAGCACGGTCACCGGTCGCGAAGACCAGGACCCGGGCGGTCTTGCCGGTGCCGTGCGGCAGGTTCACGGTGCCACGGACCATCTGGTCGGCCTTGCGCGGGTCGACACCCAGGCGGAAGGCGACCTCGACGGTGCCGTCGAACTTGCTCGTGGAGGTCTCCTTGGCGAGACGGACGGCCTCGAGCGGGGCGTAGAGCTTCTCCCGGTCGACCTTGGCGTCCGCAGCGCGGAGAGACTTGCTGCGCTTGCTCACTACTGCTCCTGGTGATTCTGAGGAGTCGTGGTACGGGCCGAGCAGGCCCTTCCACACTTCTTGTTCGGAACGGGGGGTGGAGGTCAGCCCTCGACCGTGATGCCCATGGAACGGGCGGTGCCGGCGATGATCTTCGACGCGGCGTCCAGGTCGTTGGCGTTGAGGTCGGGCAGCTTGGTCGTGGCGATCTCGCGGACCTGCGCCTCGGTGATCTTGGCGACCTTGGTCTTGTGCGGCTCGCCGGAGCCCTTCTCGACACCCGCGGCCTTGAGGATCATCTTCGCGGCCGGCGGCGTCTTGGTCACGAAGGTGAAGGAACGGTCCTCGTAGACCGTGATCTCCACCGGGATGACCCAGCCACGCTGCGACTCGGTCGCGGCGTTGTAGGCCTTGCAGAACTCCATGATGTTGACGCCGTGCTGGCCGAGCGCGGGGCCGACCGGCGGGGCCGGGTTCGCCGCGCCGGCGTTGATCTGGAGCTTGATGAGCCCCGTGACCTTCTTCTTCTTGGGAGGCATTTCGGGTCCTCTCCCGTTTCTTGTCGATTTCCGAGTGCCCGAAGGCAACCGCACAACCCTAACGGGTAGGGCCGCGCGGCTAAAAACCGAGCAGGTCAGACAGGCTGCGTGAGCCCGTCTGACCTGGCCGGTGGCTCTGTGTCGCCGAAGGCGTCAGTTCTTCTGGATCTGGTCGAAGGAGAGCTCGACCGGAGTCTCGCGGCCGAAGATCTCGACGAGGCCCTTGACCTTCTTCGAGTCGGCGTTGATCTCGTTGATCGTGGCCTGCAGCGTGGCGAACGGACCGTCGGTGACGGTGACCGAGTCGCCGACCTCGAAGTCCAGCACCTGGACCTCGACCTTGCGCTGCGGAGCGGGCTTGCCCTCGGCCTCGGCGGCCTCGCGGGCCGCCTTCTCCTCGGCCTCCGGGGCGAGCATCTTGACGATCTCGTCCAGGGTCAGCGGGTAGGGGTCGTAGGCGTTGCCCACGAAGCCGGTGACGCCGGGGGTGTTGCGGACGACGCCCCAGGACTCGTTCGTCAGGTCCATGCGGACCAGGACGTACCCGGGAAGCTTGTTCTGGCGGATCGTCTTGCGGTCGCCGTTCTTGATCTGGACGACCTCTTCCTGCGGCACCTCGGCCTGGAAGATGTAGTCCTCGACGTTCAGCGAGACGGCGCGCTGCTCCAGGTTGGTCTTCACGCGGTTCTCGTAGCCGGCGTAGGTGTGGATCACGTACCACTCGCCGGGGAGGGTGCGCAGTTCCTCGCGCAGTGCGGCGACGGGGTCGACGGGCTCGGCTGGCTCTTCTTCCTCGGCCTCGAGCTCGTCCTCGGCGTCCTCGACGCCTTCGGAGTCGTCCTCGTCCTCGTCCTCGACGTGGAGCGCGGCTTCCTCGGCGGGCTCGCCCGCCTCGGCATCGGCAGCCTCGAACTCGTCCAGGTCCTCGTCAGCGCCCTCGACGATGTCGAGCTCGTCGTCCACCTCGTCGGGCTCGATGGCGTCGTTCAGGTTCTGGTCAGACACGGTGGCTGCTTCTTCCTGGATACATAGGGGTGGAACATGCGAAAGGGGCGCCGGATACCTCGGCGCCCTTCGCTCTCGGCTCAGCCAAAAACGTACTTGGCGGCGTGGCTGAGTCCATAGTCAATCACGGTCACCAGGCCGATCATGATGACGACGAAGACGATCACCACGGTCGTGTACGTCGTCAGCTGGCCGCGTGTGGGCCAGACGACCTTGCGGAGCTCCGCGACAATCTGACGATAGAAGAGCGCGAGGCGCTTCAGCGGGCCCTTCTTGGCACGCTTGCCGCCCTTTCGGTTCTTCTTCTGCGCCTCAGGCAGTTCGTCCTGGGCATCAGGCGTATCGATGGAGCCCACGGCGTCCGCCATTCGTCCTCACCTGTTCCCGGGTCGTGGCCGTGCCGCGCCCGGTCTGAGCCGCACGGCGGTGCATTGCTGTATCTACATACGCTGCGCACACATCCTGGCGAAGGTGTGTGTAGCAGGGCCGGAGGGACTTGAACCCCCAACCGCTGGTTTTGGAGACCAGTGCTCTACCAATTGAGCTACGACCCTTTGTGTGTCCCCAACGTACCGCATCCGACCGGATGCTTGGTGTGCACCGGTTGTGGCACGGCTGTCGAAGGCCAACGACGTGTGAGTGTACGTGGTCTTGAGCGCTCCGTCGAACGCAAAGCGTTCCTGGCCGGATTCATTCTGATGTGCAGTCGGCTGCCCCTCCGGTGCCCAGTCCGTGAAACCCGTGTGCCGCGCCGGTTTCCGGTCTGAAAACATGGGTCGTATGAGCGCTGCAACCCCACCCACCGAGCGCCGGGTCTCCGCCCGAGTCGGCGCGATCTCCGAGTCCGCCACCCTCGCCGTGGACGCCAAGGCCAAGGCCCTGAAGGCCGCCGGGCGTCCGGTGATCGGCTTCGGCGCCGGTGAGCCCGACTTCCCGACCCCGGACTACGTCGTCGAGGCGGCCGTCGCGGCCGCCCAGGAGCCCAAGTACCACCGCTACACGCCGGCCGGCGGTCTGCCCGAGCTGAAGGCCGCGATCGCCGCGAAGACCCTGCGCGACTCCGGCTACGAGGTCGACGTCTCGCAGATCCTGGTCACCAACGGGGGGAAGCAGGCGATCTACAACGCGTTCGCCGCGATCCTCGATCCGGGCGACGAGGTCATCGTCCCGGCGCCGTACTGGACGACGTACCCGGAGTCGATCCGTCTCGCCGGCGGTGTCCCGGTGGAGGTCGTGGCCGACGAGACGACCGGCTACCGGGTCTCGGTCGAGCAGCTGGAGGCGGCGCGCACCGAGAACACGAAGGTCGTGCTCTTCGTCTCCCCCTCCAACCCGACCGGCGCGGTCTACAGCGCCGAGGAGGCCGAGGCGATCGGCCGCTGGGCCGTCGAGCACGGTCTGTGGGTCCTGACGGACGAGATCTACGAGCACCTGGTCTACGGCGACGCGAAGTTCACCTCGCTGCCGGGGATCCTGCCCGAGCTGCGCGACAAGTGCATCGTGGTCAACGGCGTCGCGAAGACGTACGCGATGACCGGCTGGCGGGTCGGCTGGATCGTCGGCCCCAAGGACGTCGTCAAGGCCGCCACCAACCTGCAGTCGCACGCCACCTCGAACGTCTCCAACGTGGCCCAGGTCGCCGCGCTGGCCGCCGTCTCCGGTGACCTGTCCGCCGTCGACCGGATGCGTGAGGCCTTCGACCGGCGCCGCAAGACGATCGTGCGGATGCTGAACGAGATCGACGGCGTCCTCTGCCCGGAGCCCGAGGGCGCGTTCTACGCGTACCCGTCGGTGAAGGGTCTGCTCGGCAAGGAGATCCGCGGCAAGCGCCCGCAGACCTCCACCGAGCTCGCCGAGCTGATCCTGGACGAGGCCGAGGTCGCGGTCGTCCCGGGCGAGGCCTTCGGCACGCCGGGCTATCTGCGGCTGTCCTACGCGCTGGGCGACGAGGACCTCGTCGAGGGCGTGAGCCGCATCCAGAAGCTGCTGGCGGAGGCCACGGACTGACCCTCCGCCCCTCCACGCGCGCGTACGGGCCGTCTCCCTTCGGGGAGGCGGCCCGTTTTCGTCCCGGGGGCCCGATTCTTCGTGCGAGCAAGACCACGTTCGGGGAATCCGCTACCCGGACGACATCGGCGTACGGCAGGATCGCTGAATGGAGCATGTACGTGATGTCTCTGAGCTGCCGAAAGCCCATCTGCACCTGCACTTCACAGGGTCGATGCGGCCAGGGACCGTGCTGGAGCTGGCCGACAAGTACGGGGTGCGCCTCCCCGAGGCCCTGACCGACGCGCTGACCAGCGGCGAGCCGCCGAGACTGCGGGCCACGGACGAGCGGGGCTGGTTCCGCTTCCAGCGCCTGTACGACGCGGCGCGGTCCTGTCTGAGGCAGCCCGAGGACATACAACGCCTGGTGCGGGAGGCCGCGGAGGAGGATCTCCGGGACGGCTCGGGGTGGCTGGAGATCCAGGTCGACCCGACGTCCTACGCACCCAGGCTGGGCGGTCTGATCCCGGCGCTGGAGGTCATCCTGGACGCCGTCGAGACCGCCTCGCGCGATACGGGGCTCGGGATGCGGGTCCTGGTCGCCGCCAACCGGATGAAGCACCCGTTGGACGCCCGCACGCTGGCCCGGCTCGCGGTGCGGTACGCGGACCGGGGCGTGGTCGGTTTCGGGCTGTCGAACGACGAACGCCGGGGTATGGCCCGGGACTTCGACCGGGCCTTCGCCATCGCCCGGGAGGGCGGGCTGCTGTCCGCGCCGCACGGCGGTGAACTGACGGGCCCGTCGTCCGTAAGGGACTGTCTGGACGACCTCCACGCCACCCGGGTCGGTCACGGCGTCCGGGCGGCGGAGGACCCGCGGCTGCTGAGGAGGCTCGCCGAGCGGGGCATCACGTGCGAGGTGTGCCCGGCGTCGAACGTGGCGCTCGGGGTGTACGAGAAGCCCGAGGACGTGCCCCTGCGGACCCTGTTCGAGGCGGGCGTACCGCTGGCGCTCGGCGCCGACGACCCACTCCTGTTCGGCTCGCGGCTGGCCGCCCAGTACGAGATCGCCCGGCAGCACCACGGCTTCACGGACACCGAGCTCGCGGAACTGGCCCGGCAGTCCGTGCGGGGTTCGGCCGCACCGGAGGGCATGAAGGCGAAGCTGCTGGCGGGGGTGGACGACTGGCTGGCCTCCTGAGCGGGGCCGTCCTCAGAGCTCGACGCCGACCATCACCGGCTCGTTGACGAGGGTGATCCCGAAGGCCTCCCTGACCCCGGCCACGACCTCACGGGCCAGCGCCAGCAGGTCTTCGGTGGTGGCCGTGCCGCGGTTGGTGAGGGCGAGGGTGTGCTTGGTGGAGATCCGGGCGGGCCCGCTGCCGTAGCCCTTGGCGAAGCCGGCCTTGTCGATCAGCCAGGCCGCTGAGGTCTTGGTGTGACCGGGCCCGGCGGGGTACGCCGGCGGCTGCGCCCCGTCCCCCAGCCGCTCCCTCACGCGCGCGTGGAAGGCGGCGAAGCCGGCGTCGGTGAGGATCGGGTTGGTGAAGAACGACCCGGCGGACCAGGTGTCGTGGTCCTCGGGGTCGAGCACCATGCCCTTCCCGGCCCGCAGCTCGAGCACGGTCTGCCGGGCCTCGGCGAGGGGCACCCGGTCCCCGGGCTGCACGCCCAGGGCGCGCGCGGTCTCGGCGTACCGGATCGGCGCCGACAGCCCGCCCGCGTCCTCCAGCCCGAAGCGGACCCGCAGGACGACGTATCGCTCGGGGTCGGCCTTGAAGCGGCTGTGCCGGTAGGAGAAGGCGCACTCCTCGTTGGTGAGGGTGACCGTCTCGCCGGCGTGGCGGTCGTAGGCGATCACTTCGGTGATCGTGGCGGAGACCTCCTGCCCGTACGCCCCCACGTTCTGGATCGGGGTCGCGCCGGCCGATCCCGGGATCCCGGCCAGGCATTCGACGCCGGCCAGTCCGGCCTCGACGGTACGGGCGACGGCGTCCGTCCAGATCTCGCCCGCGGCCAGCTCCAGCCGGGTGCCGACGAGTTCGAAGCCGCGCGTGGCGATGCGCAGGGCGGTGCCCTCGAAGCCCTTGTCCCCGATGACGAGGTTCGACCCGCCGCCGACCACCAGCAGCGGTGTGCCCTCGGCGTCGGCCGCCCGCACGGCGTCGACCACCTCGGCGTCGGTGACCGCGGTCACCAGCCGGGCGGCGGGCCCTCCGAGCCGGAAGGTGGTCAGCGGGGCGAGCGGGGCGTCACGGTTCTCCAGCACGCCCACAGCCTACGAGACCCGGTACTGGCCGTGACCGCGCCCGCCCCTGCGGGCCTCAGGCCAGCCGCACGACCGCCCGAGACATGCCGAGCACCTTCTGCCCACCGCTGGTGACGGTCAGATCGACCCGCACGGTGTTGTCGTCGAGTTTGGCGGCCACCTTGCCGGAGACCTCGATCACAGCCCCCTGGTCGTCGTTCGGGACGACGACGGGCTTGGTGAAACGGACGCCGTAGTCGACGACCGCTCCGGGGTCCCCCGTCCAGTCGGTGACGACCCTGATCGCCTCGGCCATGGTGAACATGCCGTGCGCGATGACGTCCGGCAGACCCACCTCCTTGGCGAACTTCTCGTTCCAGTGGATGGGGTTGAAGTCCCCCGAGGCACCCGCGTACTGGACGAGTGCGGCCCGGTTCACCGGGAAGGCCCGCGCCGGCAGTTCGGTGCCGACCTCGACGTCGTCGTAAGCGATCTGCGCCGCCATCAGGCCTCGCCCTCCTCGGGGTCCGCCGCGCGCGCGACGAGCTTGGTCCAGGCGGTCACGACGTGCTCGCCGGCCTCGTCGTGGACCTCGCCTCGGATGTCCAGGATGTCGTTGCCCGCAATCGACTTGACCGCCTCGATGGTCGAGGTCACCGCGAGCCGGTCGCCGGCGCGCACCGGGCGCTTGTAGGCGAACTTCTGGTCGCCGTGCACCACCCGGCTGTAGTCGAGGCCCAGCAGCGGGTCCTGGACGACCTGTCCCGCCGCCTTGAAGGTGATCGAGAACACGAAGGTCGGCGGGGCGATCACATCGGCGTACCCGAGCGCCTTGGCGGCCTCGGGGTCGGTGTACACCGGATTGGTGTCTCCGACGGCCTCCGCGAACTCGCGGATCTTCTCCCGGCCGACCTCATAGGGATCGGTGGGCGGGTAGGTCCGCCCCACGAAGGACTGGTCGAGCGCCATGGGCTCGGTACCTCCTGGTTGTCTACTGGCCGGTCACTGCTCATTCAACGACGCGAGGCCGCCCCCGATCACTCGGGGACGGCCTCGCATACGAGCCTGATTTATCGCGTTTCGCGGTGCGCGGTGTGCGCGTTGCAACGCGGGCAGTGCTTCTTCATCTCCATTCGATCCGGGTTGTTACGCCGGTTCTTCTTGGTGATGTAGTTCCGCTCCTTGCACTCCACGCAGGCCAGCGTGATCTTCGGGCGGACGTCGGTGGCAGCCACGTGAGTGCTCCTTGACGAACGGATGGGATTGGTTCAACGCAAGAAAGAGTAGCCGATCGAAGGACCGACCCCGCAATCGGCTACTGTCAGTAGCGGTGACCGGACTTGAACCGGTGACACAGCGATTATGAGCCGCTTGCTCTACCGACTGAGCTACACCGCTTTGATGTGATCCGTTCCCGCCTCGCGACGGGAACCTCTCACACCAGAGCCCCAATACGGAATCGAACCGTAGACCTTCTCCTTACCATGGAGACGCTCTGCCGACTGAGCTATTGGGGCGAGCGAGGAAGACATTACACGGTCCGCAGCGGTTCGCCCAAATCCGTTTCGCGGGCCTCGCGGGGGCCGTCGTCACCGCCCCCGCGCACCCTTCCCGGCAGCCGTTTCCGCCGCGCCCCACAGCCCCCACCAGCCCCTCCATCCACTCCCCCACCCACTCCCCACCCCACTCCCCACCCCCGCCACCACGCCGGTACGACTATTCGGCTCCTCCTCGCCGACGCCGGACCGCCGCCCTACGCTCGACTCACTCTGCGTGATCTTGCGTCCCCTGCGCGGTCCCCGGGGTCTCCCCCGCGCAGTCCCGAGCCCCTGGAGTGCGATGCCCGACAGCAGGCCCCAGCCGCCCCCCTCCTCGTCCGGCACCCCGGGCGGTGCGGCCGACCCTGCCGCCTTGCTGCTGTGCGGGGCGCGACTGGCGGACGGCCGGACGGTGGACGTACGGCTGGGCCGCGGGCGGATCGAGGCGGTCGGCACGGCCGGCAGCCTGGCGGCCGGCCCGCCCCGCGCCGCCGGGCCCGCCCGCGTCGACCTCGGCGGCTACCTCCTCCTCCCGGCCCCCGCCGAACCGCACTCCCACGCCGACACCGCGCTGACCGCCGACACCGACGGCCCCGCCTCCCACACCCCCGAGGACGTCCAGCGCCGCGCCACCGAGGCCGCGCTGCTCCAGCTCGGGCACGGCGCGACCGCCCTACGGGCACACGTGCGCGTGGGCGACGTCCAGGGCCTGGGCGCGCTGGCCGCCGTGCTCCAGGTCCGGCGTACGCTGCGCGGCCTCGCCGAACTGACGACGGTGGCGACGCCCCGCGTGCTCACCGGGGTGGCCGGCGCGGACGGCCTCGCGATGCTGCGGGACGCGATGAAGATGGGCGCGACGGCGGTGGGCGGCTGCCCCGACCTCGACCCCGACCCGACCGGCTATGTCGAGACGGTCCTCGGCGTCGCCTCCGAACACGGCTGCCCCGTCGACCTGCACACCGACGCCGCCGACCCGGCCCGGCTGGCCCGGCTCGCCGCCATGGCCGGCGGTCTGCGCCCCGGCGTCACCCTCAGCCCGTGCGGCGGCCTCGGCAGCCTCCCCGCCGAGACCGCCGGCCGCACCGCCGACCAACTGGCCGCCGCCGGCGTGACGGTGGTCTGCCTCCCGCAGGGCGGCTGCGGCGTGGCGGAACACCGCGGCCCGGCGCCCGTACGGCTGCTGCGCGCGGCCGGCGTACGCGTGGCGGCCGGCAGCGGGGCGCTGCGCGACGTGTCCAACCCCGTCGGCCGCGGCGATCCGCTGGAGGCGGCCTACCTCCTCGCCTCCCGTCACGGACTGCGCCCCGAGGACGCCTACGACGCCGTGAGCGCCTCCGCGCGCGCGGCCCTGGGCCTGCCCGAGATCCGCGTCGAGGCCGGCTTCCCGGCCGACCTGCTGGCGGTCCGCGGCGACCGGCTGGCGGGCGTGCTCTCCCTGGCCTACAGCCGCATCGTGATCCACCGCGGCCGGGTCGTGGCCCGCACCAGCGCGGTACGCGAGTACCGCAACTCGGCGGCGACCGCGGAACCGGGGCTTCCGAGGCAGGGACGGGGGCAGTTGTCCTAGGTGTTCTGTCCCGGGAGGTTGTGGACAGGTGAGGCAGATCTCGGCTGAGGGATCTTGAAATAGGTGAGGGCCTTCTGGCCTGGTGTGGATTGCGACATCTGCACCAGCAACAGAAAGGCCCT
>NZ_JBEOWF010000034.1:0-119528 GCF_040295925.1 Streptomyces sp. NPDC002588 | reverse complement strand
AGTACGTCCAGTACGAGGGCTTGCACCCGGCACGCCGAGAGCACGCGCCGGACGCCGCTCCTTGACGGGCAAACGTTGCCTGCCGCGGCACTAGTTGGTTCCGGCGGTGAGTTCGCTGAACAGCTTGTTCGCCGACTCCGAGGCGAACTGGCGCTGGAGCTCGGCGCGGGCGATCCGCTTCTTGAACTCGCCCTCGAAGCCGGTGAATCCGGCGTTGTGCATGGTGTCGGTGATCCAGGTGGCGAACGCCTGGTAGTTCCAGATGTGCGGCAGGCAGGTCTCCGAGTAGCTGTCGAGAAGGCCGGCGTCGCCTTCCCTCGCGTGGCGGATCACAGCGCGGGCGAAGACTTCGGTGTCATGCAGGGCGAGGTGGATGCCCTTGGCGCTCATCGGCGGGACGATGTGGGCGGCGTCGCCGAGCAGGTACAGCCTGCCGTGGCTCATCGGGTCGAAGACCACGCTGCGCAGCGGCACGATCTGCTTGGACAGGATCCTGCCGCGCGCGGGCGGGGTGCCGAAGCGGGCTTCCAGCTCGCTCCAGATGCGTTCGTCCGTCCACTGCTCGGGGGTGTCGTCGACGGCGCACTGGAGGTAGATGCGGCTGGCCTCGGGGCCTCGGGGGATCATGCCGGCCAGGCCCAGTTCGTGGATCGCCATGCCGGACGGGCTGGTCGGGGTGGCGGCCAGGGCGCTGAGCCAGGAGTAGCCGTACTCGTGGGAGTACTCGGTCAGGGCCGTGGCGGGGATGCTGCGGCGGGACACGCCGTGGAAGCCGTCGCAGCCGGCGATGAAGTCGCAGTCGATGGCCCGGGCCGTGCCGTCGGTGTCCCGGTAGCGCACGACGGGGCGGCCCGTGGTGAGGTTCTCCGGGGCGACCTCGGCGGCTTCGTAGCGCAGATCGCCGCCTTCGCGCAGGAAGACCTCGGTGAGGTTGCGTACGAGGACCTGCTGCGGGCAGTACAGGCTCTCGTTGTCGTCGTCGTCCACGTCGATCGGCATCGCGTGGCCGTCGATGTAGAAGCCGCCCGCGCTGTGCGGGATCGGGTCGCCCGCGAGGACTTCCTCCAGGCCCCACTCGCGGAACATGCGCACCCCGAAGGTGTCGATGGTCCCGGCACGCTGGCGCTTCTCGACGTAGGTGCGGGGGTGCTTCTCCAGCACGACGCAGTCGATGCCGTTGCGCAGCAGGAAGTTGCCGAGGGTCAGTCCGGCGACGCCGGCTCCGATGATGACGACGGTCGTGTCGTCGCGTGTCGTGGTCATGGGTGTGCGAGCCTCCGTGCTCAGAGCGGTGGGCCGGTTCGCGGCAGGGCCGCCGTCGGCGGCGCCGCCCGCGTGGTACGGCGTACATCCACACCCTGCGACGACCCCTGCCCTGCACACCACTGGTGAATGGACAGCGAATACCGGAAAGCCGCCAACCTGGAGGCCGAGGCCGGGCACGGCATTCGAGCTGCGCAGACGCCAGCTGTCAGGAGCGGCGGTGGCGCAGTTCGGCCTGGTAGCGGCCCGGTGTCTGGCCGACGACTTCGGTGAAGGCGTCGATGAAGCTGGAGGGGTTGGACCAGCCGCACGCCACTGCGGTCTCGGTCACCGACATCCCGTCGGTGAGGCGGGCCAGCGAGTGGTGGATGCGCAGGGTGGTGCGCCAGCGGTGGAAACTCATGCCCAACTCGGTGTGGAACAGGCGGCTGAGGGTGCGTTCGCCGGCCCCCACCCTGCGGCCCAGTTCGGCAAGGGTCAGGGGCTGGGCAGGGTCCTCGTGCAGGAGCGCGGTGGCGGCGCGAAGCCGGTCGTCGTTGGCTTCCGGCAGGTGGAGGGAGTGTTCGGCGGCGTCGACCAGTTCGTCCGCGATGACGGTGAGCAGTCGTCGGTGCGCTCCGGGGCGCCGCTCCGGGTTGTCGGTGAGCGCGAGGAGCGCTTCGCGCAGCAGCGGGCTGACCGCGAAGACGGTGGGATGGTTCACGAGCTGTGCGCACAGGTCGAGGGGGACCTGGAGCAGGCGTACGTCGGTCTGGCCGTAGAAGCGGTGTGAGTGTGTGAAGTGCGGGGGCGTCCAGGTGACGCGGTTGGCCGGCGCGACCCATGTTCCGCGTTCCGTGGCGGTGGCCAGCGCTCCGGCTGCGGCGTAGACGAGCTGCCCCTCGGCGTGCGAGTGGGGATCGAGCTGGTAGCCGTGCGGCAGCCACGCGGCGCCTTGGAGCGGCGTCGCGTCCGGCTCGGACGGAGTCGCTGACGTTTGGCGGTCTTTCGGCATCGGCCGTCAGTTTACCGATGGTCTCGCCTGCGTCATCGAACTCTCCAATACCACTGCGATACCGGCATGCGGGTATGTTTTCTTTGAAGAGTGAGAACAGTACACACGGATGGAGGTTGACGCGGTGGCACGTCTCGATGAACTGGAGCCGGTGCGGGCCGCGGCCGGGGCCGCTCCACCCGGCCGCGGCGGAGTGCAGATCGTCCGGGAGCACGACGAGCCGCTCGACGGCACCACCAGGACCCACCAGTTCGGCGGGGTCCGGGTGGCGCTGGTCAAGGGCAGCGGCCCAGCCGAACTGATCCGGCCGAACCGGCAGATAGACACCCGGACGGCGGGCTGTCTGCGCGTCGTGCGGCCGATGACCGGCGAGGTCTGGGTCTTCCAGGACGGCCGGCACGGCGCCGTACGCGCCCCGCAGCTCGTCTGCTTCGACAGCACACGCCCCTACAAGGTGCTCATGCCGGAGAACTTCCGGCTGGTCGACGTCATGGTCGGGCACCGCCTCGTGGGCCTGACCGCCCCCGAGGCCGAACCCCTGACCGCCCGTCCGTGGTCCGGGGCCGAGGGCCTGGCCGCCCTGCTGTCCTCGCTCCTCGAAGGGCTCGGCCGGCACGGCAGCCAGGTGGAGACCGCGGTCGATCTGCTCGGCGGCAGTGTGGTGGGGCTGACCGCGGCGCTCTTCGCGGAGCGCATGCGTGAGGTCGCCGAGGACCCGCAGATCGCCCGGCAGACGCTGATGCTGCACATCCAGGCCCATGTCCGCGAGCGGCTGGCCGAGCCCGGTCTCAGCCCGGCCTCCATCGCCCGCGAGCATCATGTCTCGCTGCGCTATCTGCAGAAGATCTTCCAGGAACACGGGATCAGCCCGGCCCGCTGGATCCGCGACGAACGGCTCGCCCGCTGCCGTACCGAACTCGCCGACCCCGCACTGGACCATCTGCCGGTCGCGCTGATCGGCGAACGGGCCGGCCTGTACGGGGCGTCCCACTTCAGCCGCCAGTTCCGCGACCGCTACGGCACCACCCCCACCGAGTACCGCCGGGAGCGTCCCTCATGACCGGCGCCGGACGCTCCCTGCTGGACGGCGGGCCCGCCCCGCACCCCGAGTGCGGCACGCTCGGCAACGCGCTGATCCGGGCCGCCCTCACCCCCGCTGCCCAGGGCCAGGGCGTGTGCTTCGTCGGAGGGGACGGCGGCGAGACCCACTGGAGTTATCCGCGGCTGCTGGACGAGGCGGCCCGGACGCTCGCCGGGCTGCGGGAGGCCGGAGTGAGCCCGGGAGAGCGGGTCGTCCTGCACATCGCCGAGGAACGCGAGCTGCTGGCCGTCTTCTGGGGCTGTGTGCTGGGCGGGTTCGTGCCGCTGCTCGTCGGGACCGGCAGCACCCCGGCCGCCCGCGCCGCCGCGCCCGGCCTGCTGGAGGGGGTCTGGCAGCGTTACGGCCGCCCCCGCGTCGTCACCGGGCGGGAGCAGGCCGTCCTCGCCACCACCCGGGCCCACCCGAGCTGGGCCAGGGCCTGGCTCGGCCACCCGCAGCTGCTGCGCGCCGACGCCCCCGACCACCACCGCCACCCGGCCCGCCCCGACGACCTCGCGGCCCTGCTCCTCACCTCGGGCTCCACCGGAGTGCCCAAGGCGGTGATGCTCAGCCACCGCAACATCCTCGCCCGCAGTGCCGCCACCGCCCGCGTCAACGGGCTCGGCGGGGCGACCCGCACCCTCAACTGGATGCCGCTGGACCACGCCGGCGGGCTGCTGCTGTTCCATGTGCGCGACGTCTACCTCGGCGCCTACCAGGTGCACGCCCGCCCGGACTGGGTCCTCGCCGACCCGCTGCGCTGGCTGGACCTCGCCCACCGGCACCGCGCCTGCACGACCTGGGCGCCCAACTTCGCCTTCTCCCTCCTCAACGACCAGGCCCACCGGCTGGCCGGCCGGAACTGGGACCTGAGCCGGCTGCGCTACGTCATGAACGGCGGGGAGCCGGTACGCGCCGCGGTGGTGCGGCGGTTCATGGCGCTGCTCGCCCCGTACGGGCTGCCCGGCGACGCCATGTTCCCCGGCTGGGGCATGTCCGAGACGGCCGCCGGTGTCGTCGACTGCCGGCTCTCCGACCTCACCACGGAGGACGGGCGCCCCGTGCCGGCCGGGCGCCCCCAGCCGGGTACCGCCGTGCGCTGCGTCGACGACCGCGGTGAGCCGGTGCCCGTCGGCACCGTCGGTCACCTCCAGGTCACCGGCCCCTCGGTCACCCGCGGCTACCTGGACGACGCCGGGCAGACCCAGCGCTCCTTCACCCCCGACGGCTGGTTCCGCACCGGCGACCTGGCCTACGTCGAGGACGGTGTCCTCACGGTCACCGGCCGGGCGGACGACCTCGTCGAGTGCGACGGGGTGCGCTGCCACAGCCACGAGATCGAGGCCGTCGTGGAGGAACTGGACTTCGTCACCCCGTCGCACACCGTGGCCGCGCCGGTCACCGGCGACGGCGGCGAGGAACTCGCGGTCTTCTACCACCCGCGCCCGGGCACCGCCCCGGACGACGCGTCGGTGGCCGTCCGCGCCCGCGTCGCCGACCGCCTCGGCCTGCGCGTCGCGCACGTCGTCGCGGTGGACGTTGCGGACATCCCCAGGACCGGCATCGGGAAACTCCGCAGATCCCGGATGCGGGAGTGGTACGAAACGCAGAATCGTATCGGCCGGCACGCCGCGGACGTTCCGCGCGAGGCAGGGTCAGCACGATCGGAGAAGGGGGAAAACGTCATGAGGGACACCACGGGGGCCGCCGCGGACGGTGACGCGCTGCGGATCGGGGTGCTCGGCCCCCTGGAGATCCGCTCGCAGGGAGAGGACCGCACGCCCACCGCTCCGATGGCCCGGCGGGCTCTTGCGGTACTGCTGCTGAACGCCAACCGTCTGGTGTCGACCTCGGCCCTGATCGAGGAGCTGTGGGAGTCCGAGCCGCCGCGGCTGGCCCGCAAGACCGTGCAGACGTACGTCTACCAGATCCGCAAGGCGCTGCACTGCCCCGTCAACCCCTGCGAGCGGGTGCGGACCGGGTCGGGCGGCTACCGGCTCGACCTCCAGCCCGGCGAGCTCGACCTGTGGGAGTTCGACCACAAGGTGGTCCGAGCCCGCAGCGCGCTCGGAGAGGGCGATCCGCGCACCGCGGCGGCCGTGCTGCGCGAGGCGCTCGCGCTGTGGCGGGGCGAGCCCTTCGCCGGTCTGGAGACCGGACCGCTGCTCGCCGCGCAGATCGCGCAGATCGCCGACTCCCGGCTCGGCGCGCTGGAGCTGCGCATCACCGCGGACCTGCACCTCGGCCGCCACCGGGGCCTGGTGGGGGAGTTGCAGCAGATCACCGGTGACCATCCGCTCAACGAGGAGTTCGCCGCGCAGCTGATGCTCGCCGCGCACCGGTCGGGGCAGCGCGCCACGGCCCTGGAGGCGTTCGCACGGCTGCGCCGCGCGCTCGTCGACGAGCTGGGCATCGAACCCTCCGAGCGGCTGCAGAAGCTGCAACAGGACGTGCTGAGCGAGGCGTTGCCGCAGCCGGTGCCGGAGTTCGCACCCGCACCCACACCCGCACCGGCACCCGAATCCGCGTCCGTCCCGGCTTCCGCCGCACCTCCCGCGCCCGCCGCCCGGGGCCGACTGCCCCTGGACGCGCCGGACTTCACCGGGCGCACCGCTGAACTGGCCGAGCTGACCGCCCTCACCGAGGAGGGGACGGCCGGGGAGAGCCCGCGGGTCGTCGTGGTCCTGGGGCCGGCCGGGGTGGGCAAGACCGCGCTCGCCGTGCACGCGGCGCACCGGATCACCGGCCGGTTCCCGGACGGGGTGCTGCACGTCCGGCTGCACGACGACGAGGACCGGCCCCGGCCGCCGGCCGCCGTACTGCGCGGGCTGCTGCGGGACTGCGGCGAGAACCCGGCCGGGCTGCCCGAGGACAGTGAGGAACTGGCCGGTCTCCTGCGGTCGTTCAGCGCCGGGCGGTCGCTGCTGATGCTGCTGGACGACGCCGCCGGCACCGACCAGGTACTGCCGCTGCTGCCGGCCGGCGGCGCGAGCCTCGCGCTGGTGACCTCCCGGGTCCGGCTGCCCGGCCTGCCCGGCGCCCTGACCCTGCCGCTCGGACCGCTGTCGGCCCGGGACGCGGCCGACTTCTTCGCCCGGGTCGCGGGGCCCGAGCGCAGCGCCGCCGAACCGGGCGTGCTGTCCGAGGTCACCCGGCTGATGGGCAACTTCCCGCTGACCCTGCGCGCCGTGGGCGAGAAGTTCGCGGCCCGCCCGATGTGGACGCTGCCCGACCTGGCCGGTGCGCTGGTGGACGACGGTCACCTGGCGGCGGAACTGCACGACGAGGCCTGCGACGTGCTGGCCCGGGCGGCCGGCGCCATCGCCCGGCTGCCCGGCTCGCTGCGCCGGGCGCTGGCGCTGCTGGCGACGACCGGCACGGCCCCCTTCGACATCCCCCTGGCCCGGCGGCTGCTGGGCGGCGACACCTGGTCCGCCCAGTCGTTGGTGGGCCGGCTGTGCGACCACCATGTGGTGGTGCCGGTGGACCAGGGCGACCCGGCCGTCCTCGCGTTCCGGGTGCCCGACCTGATCCGGCTGGCGCTGCCGTCCCCGGACTACGGGAAACTCCACGTCCTGCCCGGCGCCGGCCGCGACCTGGGCGACCGCTCCGTGGCCGGGGTGCTGACCTCGGCGAACTGAGCGTCCTGGCGGGCGGGGCGCGGCGCGGCCGACCACGGCCGTTGACCGTGCCTTCACCCCGGCTGGGCCGGCCGGGCCGATGCTGTCGGTCGGTCCGACCGGGTCCGCCGGTACGGCATGGCTCCGACCGAGGAGGCGGCGTGCGGCACGAGGAGTACGCGAGAGTACCGGCCCGCTGGCTGATGGTGCCCGCGGGAGTGGAGATCGACCTCGAACCGCCGTGCGGGGCCGTGCGTCCCGGACGGCGGCGTACCGGCGAGGAGCACGAACGGCACGCGGCCGTCTGCGGCCGGTGCGGCGCACGTCAGCCGGAGGAGGCCGCTTGACGGCTCCCTCCGGCTGACGTGCGTACGGTCGACTCCCCGCGCCTCAGGCGGCCGAGGCCGCAGGCGTGGCCGCCTCGTGCGCGGGGAAGTGCGGCAGGACGTGCTCGGCCAGCTCCTGCAGGACCTCGGCGGCCGGCCTGCGACCGTACTTGAGGTTCAGTACGACATGGTGCACGCCGGCCTCCCGCAGGCCCTCCAGGTGGGTGCGCAGATAACGACGGCCGGTCCGGTAGCCGAGATGGATGGCGCTGGGCCGGGCGTCGGGGCGCTCCACGAGGTCGAGGTAGAGCGACTGGGCGAAGGGCTTCCTCGGCTCACCCGCCTCGTGCACCGCCTTCTGCCACAGGGCGGTCGTGCGGCGCTGCTGGATCAGCGGGCGCGGGTACATGAGCCAGCCGTCGGCGTGCTCGGCGATCCACGGCACGCTCTGCCGGCTGTGCCCGGTCACCAGCACCGGGACGGCGCCGCCGTCCGGCTTCGGCAGCACACCCGCGTCACGCAGGGCGCCGTGACGCGAGTCGACGGCGGGGAAGTCCTCCGCCCACAGGCGCCGCAGCGTGGAGACCGCGGTACGGAACAACTCCCCGCTGTCGTCGCGGTCCAGGCCGTACGCCGGGAACTCCACGCCCCGGTCCCCGGTCGCCGCGCCCAGCACCAGCCGCCGCCCGCTGAGCCGGTCCAGCGAGGCGGCGGACTTCGCGGTGTCGATGGGGTTGCGCAGCGGCAGCACGGTGGAGCCGGTGGCCAGGGCCACGCGCGAGGTGCGGGCCGCCGTGTGGGCCAGCCACACCCAGGGGTCGTACATCTGCCCCGCGTCGCCGAACGCCGGGTCCAGCAGCGGGATGTCCCGCACCCACAGGGCCGCGAAGCCCGCGCGTTCGGCCTGCACGGCGCGCTCGGTCTGCTCCACGACGTCCATCCGGGCCACCGGGCCGTCGTACGACTCCAGCGGGAAGAACACGCCCAGCGTCAGGGCGTCGGGACGGAACATGCGCGCGAATCCGGGGCGCTCGGCGAACCGGGAGTCGAAGCGGGACACGGGACCTCCGAGAAGAAGAGCTCGCTCACCGCGGCCGGCCGTGACAGGTCCCGCCGCGGTGAGCGAACGCACCGACACCATCTCCGCCCGCCATCCTGTGCACCGCCCGGCCCGCCGGGTGCCGAGCCCGCGCACGGATCCTGACCGGTCCGCGCACCGACCTGCACGTTTCCCGTGCCTTGGCGGCTCCTTGGACGCCTGGTCCGAGGCTCCTTGGCAGAGAGCCGGGACCGAGTGGCGAGGTGGGATGGAATGCAGACCAGGCTGCACACGCGCACCACACCGGGGGAGTCGTTCCGCCGGGTGCAGGAGACGTCGCATGAGAGTGTGCTGGGGGAGTTGGGCCAGGTGCTCTTCGAGTCCCTCCCGCGCAGCGACCAGCGGCGCCGGGGGATGGAGTACGTCCTGGGTCTGCTCGGCGTCGAGGGCCGCAAGTCGATACGGAACATCTCCTCACTGTTCGGCGGGGAGGCGGCCGAACAGAGCCTGCACCACTTCATCAGCGGCTCCACCTGGGACTGGAGCCCGGTCCGCCGGGCCCTCGCCCGCCACCTGGAGGAGATCTCCCCGGCCCGCGCCTATGTGCTGGGGCCCATGGTGATCCCCAAGGCCGGCGACAGCTCGGTCGGAGTGGAACGCCGCTTCGACCCCAGCCGCGGGCAGATGCTCAACGCCCAGCAGGCGGTGGGGGTCTGGGCGGTGTCCGAGGAGCACAGCACGCCCGTCAACTGGCGGCTGCACCTGCCCGAGACCTGGCTGAAGGACGCGACCAGGCGGCGGCAGGCGTCGATCCCGGAGCACATGTCGGCCGAGACCATGGACCAGTGCTGTGTGGAGGCGTATCTCTCCATCGTCCGGGACTGGGGGCTGCCCGTGCGCCCGGCCGTGATGGACGCGCGCGAGTCCGAGGTGCCGGGTCTGGTGCGCCGGCTGCAGAGCGCGGGCGCGCCGATGCTGCTGCGGGTCAGCGCCAACATGCAGGTGACCCCGGTCGACCCGGGACTGCCGCGGACCGTCGCCGACAACGAGATGACGGCCCATCAGCTGATGATGGCGGTAAGGCCGTTGCGTCAGCCGGTCATCCAGCGCGGCCCGGCGCCGGGCGGCCGGGCCGTGCACGCGGGGCTGACCGCCGCCGTCCGGGTGCGGCTGCCCCGGCGCGGTGCGCGGCGTCCGGCCGGGGGCCGTGACCTGGTGCTGCTCGGTGTCGGCGAGAACGGCGGGCGCTGGCCCGGAGAGCTGTGGCTGACCGACATCACCGACCTGCATCCGGCGCAGCTGCTGCGGCTGAGCCGGCTGACCCGGCGGGTCGACCGGGACTTCAGCGAGATCGCCGAACGGGTCGGCATCCGCGACTACTCCGGCCGCTCCTTCAGCGGCTGGCACCGCCACGCCACCCTCGCCTCGGTCGCGCACGCGGTCGCCGTCCTCTCCGGCACGGCCGAACCGGTGACGGAGGTGAGCCGGGCGACAGCGTGACCCGGCGGGTGGGCGGGGGCCGGAATCCGGCCCCCGCCCACCCGCCGGGAACGGCACATCGGGCGTCGGGCACGGCGCAGTGTACGGCGCGGCAGCGGCCCTCCCGGCCGGTCCGCGCCCGTTTGAGTCAGCTCCGCGGACCACCTGGTCGAGGAGCTGACGGACTCCGTGGGGCAGCTGACGGATTGCCGGGGCGCTCTTTGGCGACCCCCGAGCCGGCGGCACACGATCGGCGCACCAAGCCGTTCCCGTGTCCGAGGAGTTCACCATGGCCAGCCAGCCGCAGGCCGAAGCCGAGCGGCGGGGCGTGTCCCCCGCCGTCGCGGCCCCGCCCCGTCCCCGCGCCGCCGAGCCCCGAGTGGTGGTGCGCACCTCGGCCGGGCTGATCGCGGGCGAACGAGTCGGCCGCGGCGCCGTCTTCCGCGGTGTCCCCTACGCACGGCCGCCGCTGGGCGCCCTGCGCTTCGCCTCCCCGAGGCCGCCCGAGTCCTGGCACGGGGTGCGCGAGGCCGTGCGCTTCACCGACGTCTCCCTCCAGAGCGTCATCCCCAACCGGCCCGTGCCGCCCAGCAGCGAGGACTCGCTGTACGCCAACGTCTGGACACCCGACCCCGGCGGCAGCCGGCCGGTCCTGGTCTACATCCACGGCGGCGGCTGGCAGGCGGGCGCCGGCAGCATGCCCGCGTACGACGGGGCCCGGCTCGCCGAGCGCGGCGACCTCGTCGTCGTCACCTTCAACTACCGGCTCGGCGTCCTCGGCTTCGGCCTGCACGAGGAACTCACCGACCCGGACACCGGCCACTTCGCCAACTGGGGTCTGCAGGACCAGGAGGCCCTGCTGCGCTGGGCGCACGCCAACGCCGCCGCCTTCGGCGGGGACCCGGGCAACATCACCGTGTGCGGCACCTCCGCGGGCGGCGCCACCGCCTGGCAGCTGGCGCTGCGGCCCGAGCTGCGCGGGCTGATCCGGCGCGTCGTGTCCATCAGCCCCAGCCATGCCACCCCGCCCGCGACCGCCCTGACGCCCGAGGACGCCCGTACCGCGTACGAGGCCGTCGCGGGCCGGCTGGGCACCACCGTCGCCGGTCTGCGCGAGGTGCCGGCCGCCGCGCTCGCCGGGGCCTGGGAGGAGCTCTTCGCCCCGCGCCCCGAGGAGCGGATCGTCGCCAGCGGGCGCTGGTACCGCGGCCCGGTGGTCGACGGGCGCACCATGCCCGCCCACGACCACCGGCTGCCCGGCCCCGATGTGCCCGTGCTGTCCGTCCACACCCGCACCGAGGGCTCGTTCTACACCGGCCCGGCCTCCCCGCAGCCCGCCCCCGCCCCGCGCGGGGAGGCCGAGCTGCGCCGGGCCGTGCGCGAGGTGCTGCTGCTGGGCGAGCCGGGCGCGGACGACCGCCTGACGGAGACCTGCGTCGCCGCCTACCGGGCCGCCGCCGTGGACGCCGGCCTGCCCCGCGACCCGCTCACCCTGTGGACCGAGATCTGGGGCGACGCGTACTTCCGGCACCAGATCGTCCGGTTCGCCGAGCGCCACGCCCGGCACGGCGACTCCCCCCTGTACGCGATGGAGTTCGCCCACGAGGCCCGCCCGCCGCACTTCGGCACCCCGCACGAGGCCACCTCGCCGTTCCTGTTCGGCACGCACCGGCTGCCGCAGTTCGCCCAGGTCCTCGGCGACGGCCCCGTGGAGCGGCTGTTGTCCGACGTGTTCATCGACGCCGTGGCCGCCTTCGCCCGTACGTCCGTCCCGCGCACCCCGAACACGCCGGACTGGCCGCCGTTCACGCCGGACGCCCCGAGCACGCTCGTCCTCGGCGGGCCCGGGGTCGTGGAGGTCGCCCACCCGGCCAAGCTCGCCCAGCTCGGCTTCTGGGACGCGGTGGGCTGGGAGCCCCGCCCCCACTGACCCGCACCCTCTCCGACCTTCTCCCGCACCCGTATCCGCCCTGTCCCCCTGTCCGCCCTATCCGCACCCGCACCCGCACCCGTATCCGCAGCCGTGGCGTGCGCCGCGCTGCCCGCCGTCCGTGTCTGGAGACAACCGTGGACGATTCCTTGCTCGACATCGAACCGAAGATCACCCCACAACAGCCGCAGTGGGACGACCTGGCCCAGGTGGGCCGGGTCCGCTCGGACCTGGCGAGCCGACCTCCTCTGGTGAGCGCCGACGACGTACGCACCCTGCGCCGGCGGCTCGCCCGGGTGGCCGCCGGCGAGGCCCTGGTCGTCCAGGCCGGGGACTGCGCCGAGAACCCCGACGAGTGCACCGCCGGGCACGTCACCCGCAAGGCGGCCGTGCTCGACCTGCTCGCCGGGGCGCTCCGGCTCATCAGCGGCAAGCCCGTGATCCGCGTGGGCCGCATCGCCGGACAGTTCACCAAGCCGCGCTCCCGGCCCACCGAACTGGTCGGCGGCCTCGAACTGCCCGTCTACCGCGGCCACCTGGTCAACGGCCCCGACCCCACCCCGGAGGGCCGGCGCCCCGACCCGCTGCGCCTGCTGACCGGCTACATGGCGGCCGACGAGATCATGCACCACCTCGGCTGGCGCCTGCCCGCCCCGTCCGACCGCATCGACCCCGAGGTGTGGACCAGCCACGAGGCGCTGCTGCTCGACTACGAGGTCCCGCTGCTGCGGCCGGAGGACGACGGCATGCTGCTGTCCTCCACCCACTGGCCGTGGATCGGGGAGCGCACCCGGCAGCCCGAGGGCGCCCACGTCGCCCTGCTGGCCGGCGTGACCAACCCGGTGGCCTGCAAGGTCGGCCCGACCACCAGCGTCGGGGACCTGCTGGAGCTGTGCCGGCGACTGGACCCGCGGCGCGAGCCGGGGCGGCTCACCCTGATCGCACGCATGGGCGCCGACAAGGTCGCCGACGCGCTGCCGCCGCTCGTCGAGGCGGTGCGTGCGGCCGGGTACCCGGCGATCTGGCTCACCGACCCGCTGCACGCCAACACCGTCACCACCCCCGGCGGATTCAAGACCCGTTACGTGGAGGCGGCCGAGCGCGAGGTCGCCGCCTTCCACCACGCGGTCGTCCACCACGGCGGCATCGCGGGCGGACTGCACCTGGAGACGACGCCCGACGCCGTCCTGGAGTGCGTGTCCGACGCGAGCATGGCCGACCGGGTGGGCGACGCCTACGAGAGCTTCTGCGATCCGCGGCTCAACGCCGGCCAGGCCGTCTCCGTGGTCTCGGCCTGGCCGGCGTGAACCGCCCCGTGTCCGACCGTCCCCCCGCGCACGGCATGCGAAGGAGAACGCACGACATGCACAGCGAAAGCGCAAACGAGAGCGAGAGCAGGCTGGCCCTGGTGACCGGCGCCGCCGGTGGCATCGGCGAGGCCGTCGCCCGGGTCCTGGGTGAACGGGGCGTCGCCGTGGCCGCCGTCGACCGGGACGCCGAGCAACTCGGCGAGGTCATCGGAAAACTGGGCGCGGACGCGCTGCCGGTGGCGCCGTTCCCGGCCGACGTGACCGACGCCGCGGCGGTGGAGGCCGTCGTCGCCGAGATCGAGAAGCGCCTCGGCCCCGTCGACTACCTCGTCAACGCGGCCGGTGTGCTGCGGCTCGGCGAGGTCAGCACGTTCAGCGACGACGACTGGGCCAGCACGTTCGCCGTCAACACCACCGGGGTCTTCCATCTGTCGCGCGCGGTGGTGAGCCGTATGGTGCCGCGCGGGCGGGGAGCAGTCGTGACCGTCGCCTCCAACGCGGCGGCCACGCCCCGCAGCGGGATGGCCGCGTACGCCGCGTCCAAGGCCGCCGCGGAGATGTTCACCAAGAGCCTCGGGTTGGAGGTGGCACGGCACGGGATCCGGTGCAACATCGTGGCGCCGGGGTCCACGGACACGCCGATGCTCAGTTCCATGTGGCACGACGACTCCGGGCCGCGGGCCACGCTCGCCGGGAACCTCGACGCCTTCCGGGTCGGCATCCCGCTGGGAAAGCTCGCCCAGCCGAAGGACGTGGCTCGTGCCGTCGCCTTCCTGCTGTCCGATCAGGCGTCGCACATCACCCTGCACACCTTGACCGTCGACGGTGGCGCCGCGTTGGGCGCCTGAGCGCTCCGCCGGCCAGGCCGGTTCGAAAGCCGCGGGCCGCCCGTGGCCGGCCGCGCAGTTCCCCGAGCCCCTCGCGGGGCGCTGTGCCGCGGCGGACCTCGTCGAACCCGCTCGGCGCCCCGTCATCCCAAACCGCAGGAAAGGAAACCGAGTTCGTCATGGCCGGAATTCCGCCCATCGCGTCGTACCCCTTGCCCACCCCGTCCGAACTGCCCGCCAACACCGCGCCGTGGATTCCCGACCCGAAGCGTGCGGTTCTGCTCGTGCACGACATGCAGCGTTACTTCCTCGAGCCGTTCCCCGATCCGCTGCGCGGCCAACTCATCGAGAACGCGGCACAGTTGCGGGAGCGGTGTGCCCAGCTCGGGGTGCCCGTCGCCTACACCGCCCAGCCCGGCGGGATGAGCGAAGACCAGCGCGGGCTGCTCAAGGACTTCTGGGGGCCGGGCATGCGGCCCGCGCCCGCCGACCGCGAGGTGGTCGACGCGCTCGCCCCCCGCGACGGGGACTGGCTGCTCACCAAGTGGCGTTACAGCGCCTTCCACCAGACCGACCTGCTCACCCTGATGCGGTTCCACCGGCGCGACCAGCTCATCGTCTGCGGGGTCTACGCCCACGTCGGCGTGCTGGTCACCGCGGTCGAGGCGTTCAGCCACGACATCGAGACGTTCCTGGTCGCCGACGCCGTCGCCGACTTCGACGAGAGCCACCACCGGATGGCCGTCGAGTACGCCGCCGCGCGCTGCGCGGTCGTCACCACCGCCAAGGAGGTCCTCGCATGACCGGCACCCGCGCCGGCCACCCCTACCAGGGCGGTCCGCTCGACGAGATCCTCGGCCCCACGCCGCCGCCGTTCGCCCTGCTGTACCGCCCCGAGGCGACCGGCACCGGTGTACTGGACGTCCTGGTGGGCGAGGTGAGCGAGCACCGGACACTGGCCGGCATACCGCTGCCGGCGCCCACCGCGGGCACCGGCGGCCCCCGGCACGACGTCCTCGCCCTCGTCCCGTACCGGCAGATATCCGAGCGCGGCTTCGCCGGGCACGACGACGGCACCCCGCTGGTGGCGCTGAGCGTCACCCGGCAGGAGACGGTCCCGCTGGCCGCCGCACTGCAACTGCTGCCGGACGAGCCCATCCGGACGGCCGCGGGCCGCTTCGACGTCGACGACGACGAATACGCGCAGACCGTCCGCCGGATCATCGCCGACGAGATCGGCACCGGCGAGGGCGCGAACTTCGTCATCAAGCGCACCTTCACCGCCGACATCTCCGACTACACCCCCCGCAGCGCCCTGACCTTCTTCAAGCGGCTGCTGGAGCGGGAGAAGGGCGCGTACTGGACGTTCGTCGTGCACACGGGTGAGCGCACCCTGGTCGGGGCCACACCCGAACGGCACATCAGCGTGCACGGCGGGACCGCGGTGATGAACCCGATCTCGGGGACGTACCGCTATCCGGCCTCCGGGCCCACCCTGCCGGAGGTGATGGACTTCCTCGCCGACCGCAAGGAGGCCGACGAGCTGTACATGGTCGTCGACGAGGAACTGAAGATGATGGCCCGGATCTGCCCGGGGGGCGGGCGGGTCACGGGACCCTTCCTGAAGGAGATGGCCCGCCTCGCGCACACCGAGTACTTCATCGAGGGGCGCACCGACCGCGATCCGCGCGAGGTGCTGCGGGAGACGCTGTTCGCGCCGACCGTGACCGGTTCGCCGCTGGAGAGCGCCTGCCGGGTCATCGGCCGGTACGAGCGGGAGGGGCGCGGCTACTACAGCGGGGTCGTCGCCCTGATGGGCCGGGACGCCGAGGGCCGCTCCGCCCTCGACTCGGCGATCTGCATCCGTACCGCCGACATCGACGCGGCCGGCACGCTGCGCATCGGCGTCGGGGCCACCCTGGTGCGCCACTCCGACCCGCTGTCCGAGGTGGCCGAGACCCGCGCCAAGGCGGCCGGGCTGCTCGCCGCGCTGGAGGGCGAGGACAAGGGCCGGTTCGCGGCCCACCCGCAGGTGCGGCGGGCGCTGGAGCGGCGCAACGAGACCATCGCCGGCTTCTGGCTCGCCCAGGGCACACCGCCCGCCGGGCAGACGGCGCTGCCGCCGGGCCGCCGGGCGCTCGTGGTGGACGCCGAGGACACCTTCACCTCGATGATCGGGCACCAACTGCGCTCCCTGGGGCTTGAGGTGACGGTCCGCCGGTTCGACGAGCCGTACGATCTCGAGGGTCACGACCTGGTCGTGATGGGGCCGGGGCCCGGTGATCCGCGCGATCTGTCCCACCACAAGATCGCCCACCTGGACGCCGCGACCGAAAGGCTGCTGGCCGATCGCCGGCCGTTCCTCGCGATCTGCCTCAGCCATCAGGTGCTCAGCCGCCGGCTCGGCCTGGACCTGCGCCGCCGGACCGTCCCCAACCAGGGCGTGCAGGTGGACGTGGATCTCTTCGGGCGGCGCGAACGCGTCGGTTTCTACAACACGTTCGCCGCCGTGAGCGCCGAGGACAAGACGGAGGCGGGCGGCACCGGCGTGGTCGAGATCGCCCGCGACCCGGAGAGCCAGGAGGTGCACGCGCTGCGCGGCGAGTTCTTCGCCTCGATGCAGTTCCACCCCGAGTCGGTGCTCACCCAGAACGGCGTGGCCATCATCGGCGACCTGGTGCGAGGTCTGCTGGACGGCCTCCCCGTGGCGCCCGCCGCGTGACACCCCGCGGCCGGCCCGGCACCCGGTGCCGGGCCGGCCGCCCCAGCTGACGTACTCCCCGGCGACCTGACGGCTTCGCCGTCCGGGCTTTGTCCGCGGCCGAGCGTTCTCGGGAGCATCGGGCTGCGCGGGGAGGCCCGAACTCCGACGGAAGGGTCACACAATGATCACCACGGGTACGGCCCGGAGCGGCCGGCCGAACACCGGCATCGCCATCCTGGGCACCGGCTCCTGTCTGCCCTCCCATGTGGTCGGCAACGACGAGGTGGCAGCCGCCGCCGGGGTCACCGACGAATGGATCGTCCGCAAGACCGGGATACGCAGCAGGCGCCGGGCCAAACCGGACGAGGCCACCTCGGACCTGGCCGTCGCCGCCGGCCGCGCCGCGATGGAGGCCGCCGGCATCGGCGCCGCGGACCTCGCGCTGATCGTCGTCGCCACCTCCACGCCCGACCAGCCCCAGCCGGCCACCGCGAGCGTGGTCGCCGACGGCCTCGGCGCGGGCCACGGCACCGCCGCCTTCGACGTCAACGCCGTCTGCAGCGGCTTCGTGTTCGCGCTGAACGCCGCCCAGCACGTCCTCGCGGGCTCCGACTCACCGTACGCGCTGGTCATCGGCGCGGACATCTACTCCCGCATCCTCGACCCCGCCGACCGGCGTACCGCGATCCTCTTCGGCGACGGCGCCGGCGCGGTGGTGCTCGGGCCGGCCCGGCCCGGACGCGGACTGCTGGCCGGACGGCTGGCCGGGTTCGGTGCCGAACGCGATCTGATCGAGGTGCCGGCCGGGGGCAGCCGGCTGCCCGCGAGCGCCGAGACCCTCGCCGAGGGCCGGCACTACTTCACCATGAACGGGCGCGGTGTCCGCGACTTCGTGAACGCCACGGTCACCCCGGCCATCACCGCCTTCGTCGAGGAGTCCGGCTTCCGCGCCGGCGACCTCGACCACTTCGTGCCGCACCAGGCCAACGGCCGGATGCTGGAGGCCCTCTCGGGCACCCTCGGCATCCCCGACGGCCGCACCCGCTACACCTACGAGGACTTCGGCAACACCGGAGCCGCATCCGTCCCCGTCACCCTCGACCACGCGGCCCGCTCCGGGCGGATCGGCGACGGCGACCTCGTACTCCTGGCCGGTTTCGGCGGCGGCATGGCGATGGGCCTGTCGCTGCTGCGCTGGCAGCTCAACCACCCCTCACCCACCACCCCCGACCTCTAAGGAGACGGTGATGTCGGACACCATCATGGACGACTACCTGCGCCGCATCGGCGCCACTCGGCCCGAGCGGGCGGACCTCGAAGGACTGCGGCACCTGATGGAGCGTCACCTTCTGTCGGTGCCCTTCGAGAACCTCGACTACCACATGGAGGGCACGGACATCTTCATGGACGAGCGCGTCCTGGAGAAGATCGTGTACGGCAACCGCGGCGGCGGCTGCTACGAGGTCAACCCCGCCCTGTACTTCCTGCTGACCTCGCTCGGCTACGAGGTCGACATCCTGCCGGGCTGGGTGCACCGCCCGGGCGGTGTGCTCGGCCCGTTCCTCGGCCATCTGGCGCTGCGGGTGAAGGCGGACGGCGAGGACTGGCTGGTCGACGTCGGCTTCGGCCGCAACAGCCGCTTCCCGCTCAACCTGGCCTCCCGCGAGGTGCAGCACGACCCGCACGGCGAGTACCGGCTGCACGACGCGGGCGACGGCGCCGTCGATGTGTACCTCGGCGGCAAGCCGCTGTACCGGGTCGCCGACCGCCCGGTGACCATCCCCGACTTCGCGCCCACCCTGTGGTGGTACCGCACCTCTCCCGACTCCTCCTTCCTGCAGGGCCTGTTCTGCTCCATCCGCACCACGGACGGCCTGGTCACCCTCAAGGCCAACCAGCAGGTCAGCCTGGTCGCGGGCGAGGAGCGCTCCAAGCGCACGCTCGCCGACGAGGCCGAGGCGCTGGAGGCGTACAAGGAGTACTTCGGCATCAGCCTGGACCGGCTGCCGAAGGAGCCCGCCGGGGGCATCACCGCCGGGGTGCGCACGGAATGAGCGCCATGACCGAGAACACCGCGCCCGACATGGACGTGCTCGTCGTCGGCGCCGGCCCCACCGGACTGCTGACCGCCGTGGAGCTGATGCGCCGCGGCGTACGGGTCCGCGTCATCGACCGCGCCGAGACACCCTCGACCACGCCCAAGGCGCTGTCCGTGTGGCCGCGCGCCCTCGACATCCTCGAGGACGCGGGGCTGGCCGACGGCGTCGTACGCGAGTCCGTGCGGGTGAACCGGCTGAGCTACTTCTCCGAACGCAGACCGCTCGCCTCCTTCGCCCTGACCGAGGACACCGCCTGCCGGGTGCTCCCGCAGCACGTCACCGAGCGCCTGCTCGCCGAGCGGTTCGCCGAGCTCGGCGGGAAGGTGGAGCGCGGGGTGCGGCTGCTGGCCCTGGAAGGCGTGGACCACTCCGGCGGCATCGGCGCGAGCGACGGCGTCACCGCCGTCGTGGAGCTGCCCGACGGCGGTGTCGACCGGATCCGGGCGCCCTTCGTCGTCGGCGCCGACGGCGCCGGCAGCGCGGTGCGCGGCCAGCTCGGCATCGGCTTCCAGGGCAGCACGTACGAGATGGCCTTCGCGCTGATCGACGCCCGGGTCGAAGGCCACCTCCCGCCGGACGAATGCCTGTTCTACCAGGCGCCCAGCGGCGCCCTGATCATCGTGCCGATGCCCGGCGGCGTCCACCGCTTCCTGTCCGTGATGCCACAGGGCCGGCGCGAGGTCTCCCTGGAGATGATGCAGGAACTCCTCGACGAGCGCGGGCCGCGCGGGGTGCGCCTGACCGAGGCGGTGTGGCACGCCGTGTTCCGGGTGCACGCGCGGCACGCCTCCGACTTCAGCGCCGGACGCGTCTTCCTCGCCGGAGACGCCGCGCACGTGCACAGCCCGGCCGGCGGCCAGGGGATGAACAACGGCCTGCAGGACGCCCAGAACCTGGGCTGGAAGCTGGCCGCGGTCATCCAGGGCCGCTCGCCCGCCTCGCTGCTCGCGAGTTACGGCACCGAACGCTCGGAGGCGACCCGGCAGATCGTGCGCGACACCGACCTGCAGACCCGGGCCTGGGTGGCCGGCAGCCGGGCCAAGGTGCTCGCGCGGGACGCCGCCTTCCGGTTCCTCGACCGCACCGGTGTCGTGTCGCGGTTCTACACGCCGGTGATGGCCGGACGGCGCCTGGCCTACCCGCCGGTGCGCGACACCCAGCGGCCCTCGGGGCTCGCCGGCTGCCGGCTCACGGGCCGGATACCGGGCGGCCTCAGGGACGGCGCCGTCTTCCCGCGGCGGCAGGCGCTGGCGCACGGTGTCAGCGGGCCGGACATCGACCCGCGGGCCTGGACGCTGGTGCTCGCGCCGCCGTCGGACGCCTGGCGCACCGAGGCCGGGCATGTCGTGGGCCGGTACGGCGCAGCCGTGCGCACGGTCGTGCTGCGCCGTCGCGAGAGCTCCCACGCCACCGGCTGCCGCAGCGCCGGCTACTGGCTCGTGCGGCCCGACGGGCATATCGCCGCGCACGGCCACGAGGCCGATCTCGACCGGCTGGCAGCCGAGCTGAAACATGCTCTGACCAGCTAGAACGGGTGCTACCCGGGCGACTTGACATTAAAAGAGGCGAGCCCTGTCAGCGGACATCGTGGATGCGTAATGTCCAGAACATGAAGCTGAGAGAGGGCGTGGAATGGGCAGTGCACTGCTGCATGAACCTGTCCTGGATCCTTCCCGACAGGGCGGTGCCGGCCGTCCGGCTGGCCGAGTTCCACGACCTGCCCACGGCCTATCTGAACAAGCAGTTGAACGCGCTGGGACGAGCCGGCATCGTCTCGTCCCGCTCCGGCCCGCGCGGCGGATTCCGTCTCGGCCGCGCACCGGAGGAGATCTCCCTGATGGATGTGGCGGCGGCCATAGACGGCTCGGCACGGGCCTTCCTGTGCACGGACATCCGCCACCACGGCCCGGCCGGCGACCTCGCCGGTCCGGCCGTCCACCGCACCACCTGCACCGTCGCCCAGGCCTTCGCCCACGCGGAGCTGGCCTGGCGGCACAGGCTGGCGGACCGCACGATCGCCGCTCTGGCGGACGAGGTCCGGCGGGCCGACCCCGCCGTGCCGGACCTGGTACGCCGCTGGTTCGACCAGGCCTGAGCACAGCGCAACAGCCGCACCCCGGTACCTCGTACCGATTCCCCCAGTGACCCCCCCCGTAGTGAAAGGCACAGTCATGCCGTCTCCGGCCACAGGCGCCGCCACCGAGGCACCGCGCCGGCGCCCTGGACTCCTCCTGGCGCTGCTGGCGTTCGCCCAGCTGATCATCTCCATCGACTACAACATCGTCTATGTCGCGCTTCCCGAGATCGGTGACGGGCTCGGATTCTCCGCCCAGACCCTGCAGTGGGTGATCAGCGCGTACGCCGTCGCCTTCGGCGGGTTCCTGCTGCTCGGCGGCCGGGCCTGCGACCTGTGGGGGCCGCGCCGCATCTTCGTCCTCGGCCTGTCCCTGTACGGGGTGTCCTCGCTGCTCGGCGGCCTGGCCTCCGACCCGTGGACGCTGGTCGCGGCCCGCGCGGTGCAGGGCATCGGCGGCGCGTTCCTCTTCCCCGCCACCCTGACCCTGGTCTCCACCAAGTTCGCCGAGGGCAAGGAGCGCAACCGCGCCTTCGCCGTGTGGGGCACGGCAGGCGGCTCCGGGATGATCCTCGGCTCGCTGCTGGGCGGCGTCCTCACCCAGGCGCTCGGCTGGGAGTCCGTGTTCTTCGTCAACGTGCCCCTGGCCGCCCTGGCGATCCTGTTCGCCTTCCCGCTGATCGCCCGTGACGAGACGGGCGGCACCCGCCGCTCCTTCGACCTGGGCGGCGCCCTGACCGCCACCGTCGGCACCACCTCCGTCGTCTTCGCCGTGGTCCAGGGCCCGGAGTCGGGCTGGGGCTCGGGCATGGTGGTCGGCGCCTTCCTGCTCGGCGCGGTGCTGCTGGCCTCCTTCTTCGCCATCGAGAAGCGCAGCGCCGACCCGCTGATGCCGCTGCGCCTGTTCGGCAACCGCAACCTGAGCACCGGCTCCGCGGTCACCTTCTTCTACATGGCGACCTTCGGCACGCTGCTCTACTTCCTCACGGTCTACTTCCAGGGCGTGCACGGCTACAGCGCGCTGGAGACGGGTCTGGCCTTCCTGGTCCCGATGGTCGCCATCTCCATCGGCGCCCAGACGGCCGGCCGGCTGGCCACCAGGTTCGGCCTTCGCGCCATCATGATCGCCAGCCTGCTGGTCGGGCTGGTCGGCACGGTCGTCGTCGGCCTGACCCTGGCGACCGACGGCTCCTACGTCTCGCTGATCCCCGGCATGATCGTCATGGGGCTCGGCCAGGGCGCCGGCTACACGCTGATGTTCGGCGCCGCCACCGTCGGCGTGGACCCGATGGAGCAGGGCATCGCCTCCGGCATGGCCTCCACCACGCAGCAGATCGGCGGCGCGGTCGGCCTCGCGGTCCTGGTCGCCATCGCCAACTCGGGCCTCGGCGGCCTCCACGGCGAGGCGCTGCGCTCGGCCACCACCGACGGACTGCGCACCGCGGTGTTCGTCGCCGCGGCCGGTATCGCGCTCACCGCGCTGGTCGCCCTCGGGCTGCAGAAGCCGGTCAAGGACCGGGCCGTCGCCCAGGGCGGGGCCGCGTCCGCCGCCGCCGACGAGCCGCAGACCGCCCAGGTCTGACCCCCCGACGCCGGACCTCCGCACCGTCCATTCCCCCGCCTGGTGCGGGGGTTCGGCATGTCAGGCGTCGCACGAAAGGGACTTGACGCATAGTCAGGTCGCCGATTGCGGACGGTCCGGGCCCCTCGGACGATCGGTGTATGTCGAAAACACCGGTTGCCGAGGTGTCGTCCCCGGCCGCACCGCGCACCGCGCCGCTCGCCGCGACCACCGCGACCGTCTCCGTCATGGGCGTGCTCGTGGTCGGCCAGATGTACGTCACCATCCCGCTGATGCCCGAACTCGCCGGCGCCTGGGGCGTGTCGACCGGGTCGGCCGCCGCCTCGACCACCGCGTTCGCCTTCGCCCACGCGGTGGGCTCGCTCGTCAGCGGGCCGCTGTCCACCCGCTGGGGGCGCCGCAACGTGATGGTGGTCAACGTGCTCGCCATGGCCCTGATCACCGCCTTCCTGCCGCTGGCCGCCTCGCTGGGCGCCGGAGTCGCCCTGCGCGCCGTGCAGGGCCTGTTCGCGGGCTCGTTCATCCCCATGTCGTACGCCTATCTGCACGCCCGCATCGCCCCGCACCGCGTCTCCCTCGCCCTGACCGTGGTCTCCGCCTGCATGGGGGCCACCGTCCTGATCGGCCAGCTCGAGGCGCAGCTCGTGGCGTCGCTGGTGGGCTGGCACTGGGTGTTCTGGGGGACCGTGCCGCCGCTGCTGGCCGGAGCCGCCGTCTCCTGGCGGGTGCTGCTGCCCGAAGAACGACACGGCACCGGCACCGGCGGGCCGTCCGGTCTCGGGCCCGCCCTCGGCGCCCGGATGATTCCGCTGTACCTGGTCATCCTGGTCGGTGCGGGCAGCCTGACCGCCGTCTACACCGGCGTCCAGCTGTACGGGCCCGCCTCCGTGGCGGGCGGCGGCGCACCGCTGCTCGCCCTGCGCGCCAGCGCCCTGCCGGCGCTCCTCGGCGCCGTCCTGGCCGCCCCCGCCCTCGCCCGCTTCCCGGCTCCCCGGCGCGCCGCCGTGGCCCTCGTGGTGACCGTCGCCGCGATGCTGGCCGCCGCCGCGGCCCGGGACGACGCGGTCCAGCTCGGTGCCGCCCTGTTCGTGTTCATGGCGGGCTTCGCCACGCTCGGCCCCGCGCTCATCCAGTCCGTCGGCGCCCGCGCCGGAGCGGCCGCCCAGACCACCGCGATCGCCCTGTACGGCTTCACCCTCAACGTGGGAGCCGGTGCGGGCGCCCAACTCGCCGCACTCTTCGACCGGTTCACCCCGCTCGCCCTGCTCCTGGCGGCTGCCCTGACGCTCGCCGTCGGCGGTGTCGTACAAGGCGGTCGTCGACCTGACGCACTCCCCGGCCCTTCGTTGCCGCATCCGGGCGCGGCGCCCCACGATGCGGACAGCGCCGCACACCCCACCACCCCGTCCTCATCACCCGTACGCCCAGGGAGCACCCGACCATGACCAATGTCGCCGTCATCTACTACTCGTCCACCGGCTCCACCCACCAGCTCGCCCGGGCCGCCGCGGACGCCGCGGTCGCGGAGGGCGCCGAGGTGCGGCTGCGCCGGGTGCCCGAACTCGCCGCCACCGGGCGGCCCGGCTCCACGGAGCACGCCGCCAGCGTGGCGGACATACCCGAGGCGACCCTGGACGACCTGGACTGGGCGGACGCCGTGCTGCTCGGCTCGCCCGTCCACTTCGGGCTGGCCGCCCCGCAGCTGATGCAGTTCATCAACACGACCTCGCCGCTGTCGATCCAGGGCCGGCTCCTGAACAAGGCCGTCTCCGCCTTCGCCTCCGGCTCCGCCGAGCACGGCGGCCAGGTGACGGCCATCCTCGCGCTGCACAACGCGATCTGCCACTGGGGTTCGGTCATCGTGGCCACCGGCTCGGCCGAGAAGGTGCTGTACGAGAAGAACAACGGCAACCCGTACGGCGCCAGCACCGTGGCCGGCAGCCGCGCCGGCTTCATCCACGAGGAGAACGTCGGCGCCGTCGCCTACCAGACCCGGCGCACCATCCAGGTCGCCGCCGCCCTCAAGGCCGCCGCGGACGTCGTCCCGGCCGTCTGCTGACCCGCCGGACGACAGGAACAGGAGGAGACACCATGGCAGTCAGCGACCCCGCCCTGCTCCCCTCGACGTTCGTCGAGGCCTTCAACGCCAAGGACCTGGGCGCCATCGACCGGCTCTTCGAACCGCAGGCCGTGCGGGTACTGACGCCCGGCGTGGTGGTCACCGGCGACGACCGCCGCCGCGCGACCAGCAGCTTCCTCGCCCTCGGCGTCCCGATCGGGATCAGCCTGCGCCACACGTACGTCTACGGCGACACCGCCCTGCTCATCGGCGACTTCGTCATCGACGGCACCAGGCCCGACGGCGAGCACGTCCACATCGAGGGCACCGCCACCGACGTCGCCCGCCGCGGCGCCGACGGCCTGTGGCGCTACATCATCGACAACCCGCCGGGAGTGGAGGTGGCCGCCGACCTGACGGACTAATCCTCCGCGTTGGGCCGCCCGGCGCGTGCCGCGCCACGATGAAGACGCACCCAGCCGCCGGAAACGGCGTGAGCACACGACCCGATCGAGGGAGCAGTACGGCCATGACCAATGTCGCCATCGTTTACTACTCGGCCACCGGAAACATCCACAAGCTGGCTGTCGCCGCCGCTGAGGCGGCGGAGAAGGCCGGTGCACAGGTGCGGCTGCGCCGGGCCGCGGAAATCACGGACGAACCGCTCGCGCCCAATTACACGGAATGGACCGCGGCCAGCGACGAACACCGGGCCGCCGCCCTCGAGGTCGAGGTCGCGACCATCGACGACCTCGACTGGGCGGACGCGGTCGTCTGGGGCACGCCGGGCCGCTACGGCCTGCTGGCCGGCCCGCTCAAGCACTTCATCGACCAGACCTTCGAACTGCACGCGCGGCGCGGCCTGATGAACAAGGCGATGTCCGCGTTCACCTCGACGGGCACCCCGCACGGCGGCCAGGAGTCCACGCTCCTGTCCCTGAGCAACGTCTTCTACCACTGGGGTGCCGTCATCGTGCCGCCCGGCGTCACCGACGACATCCTGCTCGCGCCGAGCAACGGCAACCCGTACGGCGTCAGCGCCACCTCGGGCCTGCAGGCGATCCCGGGCCACCTCGCGCAGAACGTCACCGACGACAACCTCGCCGCCGTCGGCTACCAGACCGTCCGCACCCTCCAGGTGGCCGAGGCGCTCAAGCAGGGGCTGAAAACCGGCTGAACCTCTTCCGTGAAAGGGCCGGGCCGCGCTGCCGCGCGACCCGGCCGATTTGTTTTTCCGCGCCGTGAGATGACGTATTGACCGGCCCTTCCTTTCTGCGGACGGGAATGCGTGGGAATTTATGAAGGGTAATTCCCCTTTTCGTGTGTCGGTTCTCGGAGGAAGAGTCCTGATGTTCAAGGTTCCGAAGAGCAAGAAGTTCCTCTACCTCGGGGTCGTCTCCGAGCGTGCGGCCGAGAGGTTCGGCGACACCCCGATCACGCTCGACCACGACATGGACGCCTTCCCCGAGGCGGGCCGGAAGCTGACGGTGGCGGAGTTCGCCGGCCATGTGGCCGAGACCGCGAACCGGCTCTGGGCCGCGGGGGTGCGTCCCAGCGAACACGTGGCCGTGCACAAGACGTCCAGCTTCGACATCACCGTGCTGGCCTGTGCCGCGGCCCGGATCGGCGCGGTGCCGGCGATGCTCTCCCCGCACCTGGACGGCGAGACCATCGGCAAGCTGCTCGAACGGCTGGAGCGCCCCACCCTGCTCACCGACGAGGCCAAGCTGACCGGTTCGCTGGCCGGGCTGCCGCTCACCGCGCTGACCGCGCGGGTCGTCACCGTGACCGGCTCCCACCCGGACGCCGTGAGCCTGGTGGACCTCGCGGGCGCGCCGGAGCGCCGCCCCGTGCTGCTCGACCCCGACCAGCCCGCCCTGATGACGCACACCTCCGGGACCACGGGAGTCCCCAAGCTGGTGGTGCACTCGGCGCGTTCGCTGGGCGCCCGCGGCAACTGGCAGGACAAGGTGGTCTCCCTCATCCGCAAGCGGGAGACGGCCGCCATGCACGTGTCGTACGTGCACTCGCGGATGTACCTGGGCCTCGCCGTGCTGCAGATGCGCGGCATGCCGATGGTGTTCCTGAACGACGGCGACCCGGCGCACGTCGCCGACATGCTGGTCCGTCACCGCCCGGGCGTCCTGGAGACGCACCCCAACTCCTTCCTGGAGTGGGAGTCGATGCTGGACGACCCGCGCCGGCCGATCTCCAACGTCAAGTACTTCAACAGCACCTTCGACGCGATCCACCCGAGCACGATGCACAAGTTCCTGCACGCCTCGGACCGCCGTGCCCCCGTCTTCCTCCAGGTGTACGGCCAGAGCGAGTGCGGCCCGCTGGCCGCGCGCACCTACCGGCGCCGCAACGCCCTCAAGGCCGACGGCCGCTGTCAGGGCTACCCGACGCCCGGCATGACGAAGTACCGGCTGGTGTCCCGGGGCGGTGCCAAGCCGTCCAGGGAGACCCCGGGCTACATCGACGTCGCCACGGCGGGCCGCGCGCTGACGTACTACGGCGAGCAGGAGCGCTTCGACAAGCAGGTCGTCGGCGAGTGGTGGCGCGGCGGTGACGTCGGGTACCGCACCAAGTGGGGCTGCCTGCACCTGCTCGACCGGGAGGTCGACGTCATCCCGGGCATCGAGTCCACGCTGGAGATCGAGGACGCCGTCCTGCACAAGCTGGACGAGCTGACCGAACTGGTCGTCGTGCCCGGCCCCGACAAGCGGCCGGTGCCGGTGGTGTGCACCCGCGGGGACGAGCCGCTCGACATGGAGCGCTGGCAGGCCGCCGTCGCCGACTGGCCCGCCCTGGGCGCGCCGGTTCGGCGCCGGCTGTCCGAGCTGCCGCGCACGGCCACCGCGAAGATCCGGCGGCTGGAGCTGGCCCGGCAGCTGGCCGAGGCCCTCACGCCGGGGGAGACCGGCGAGGAGACGGAGCACGAGGAATCGGAGAACACGGCCGCGGAGCCGACCGGGGCCCACGCCGGCTGAACGGTCCGGCACGGCGGCCGGCCGAGCGAAGGGAGAGCACCGGTGACAGCGCATCAACGGACAGCCGAGGAGACGGTGTGGGGCACCGGGCACGGCCCGGTGCCCCCGGACCCGGGCTTCCTGGAAGTCTGGGCGAGATCCGCCCCGATCCGTCTGGCCGGCTACGAGGAGGACCTCGCGGAGCCGCACATCCTGCAGAGCGTCGACTGACCCGCCCGCCTCCTGCCGGGTCCGCCTCTCCTGGCGGACCCGGCAGCGGCATGTCGTCGTATCGAAGATTCCGATGCGACTTGGAAACCGGCATGCAGGTTTGATTTCCTTGTGGAAGGCCGAGGAAGACCGCCGTGAAAGGGCTGACATGTCGAGTGACCGCATCCGCGTGGCTGTGATCCTGTCGAGCGTACGCAGGGGCCGCTTCGGCCCGACCATCGCGAACTGGTTCGTCGGCACCGCCGACCAGCGCGACGACATCGAGGTCGATCTGATCGACCTGGCGGACTACCCGCTGCCCACCGGGCTGAGCGACCAGCCGGAGCCCGACGTCGCCGAGCTGCTCGCCGCGTTCTCGGCGCGGCTGGCCGAGGCCGACGGCTTCGTGGTGGTGACGCCGGAGTACAACCACAGCTTCCCGGCGTCCCTGAAGGCCGCCGTGGACTGGACGCAGCACGAGTGGCACGCCAAGCCGGTCGGCTTCGTCGGCTACGGCGGCCTCGCCGGCGGTCTGCGCGCCGTCCAGCAGCTGAAGCACATCTTCACCGAGCTGCACGCCGTCCCGGTCCGCGACGCCGTCAGCTTCCACGGCCCCTGGTCGCAGTTCGACGCCGACGGCAACCTGACCGAGCCCGCCGACGCGGAGGCCGCCGCCAAGACCCTGTGGGACAAGCTGAGCTGGTGGGCGCTGGCCACGAAGGAGGCCAAGGCCCGCCGTCCCTACGACAACTGAGGACCCGTACCGACCAGGTACCCCCGGGACAACCCCGCAGCGACGCCGCGCCCGCCACCCCTGGGCCACGGCATCCCCACGGGCCGCCCCGGCGCCGCACCCCACCCCTGGTGCCGCCCGGGACGCCACCTGACCACCCCGAACCGCGGCCCCGCGCCCACCCCCGTCGCGGGCCCGCGAGAAAAGACCCTGCCGGGGCATCCGGTCTCCTCCGCACCCGGATGCCCGGCAGGGTCTCGGCGCGTGCGCGAGCCCGCTACCGGCTACCCGGCGTGCCGGTCAGCAACTCCTCGGGAGCCGCCGGCAGCCGGCGCCCCGTCAATGTGCGGAGCACCGGGTACGCGTGCGTGCTGCCCGCCAGGACGCCGCCCAGGAGGGTGCGGGCGTCGGAGGCGAGCACCAGCTTGGCGTAGGTGCCGCTGCGGGGGTCGTCCCGGATGTACTCGATCGCGCCCCGGGTGCGGGCGTGGGCGTCGCCGAATCCGGCCACCTCGATGCCGAGGACCTTGAGCTTCGCGGAGGCGTCCGCTCCGGCGAAGGCGTCGGCCGGGGCGCCGAGCAGTTGCCGGGCCACGGTCTCGGCCATCCGGAAGCCCGGCGCCGCCAGCCCGTGGCAGCGTCCCCCGACCGCCGCGCACTCGCCGATCGCCCAGATCCGGTCGTCCGCGGTCCGGCACCACTCGTCCACCAGGAAGCCGCCCCGCTCACCGCGTTCGAGCCCGAGTACGGCGGCGAGTTCGTCGCGCGGGCGGACCCCGGCGGCGAAGACGACGAGCCCGGCGTCCAGTGACGTCCCGTCGGCCAGCTCGACCCGCTCCACGCGGCCGTCCGCCCCCGCCCCGACCGCGCGCAGCACGGCCGGACAGTGCAGCCGCACGCCGAGCCCGCCGATCGCCTCGGCCAGCACCCGGCCGCCGCCCTCGTCGATCTGCTGCGCCATCGGCCACGGGGCCCGCTCGACCACATGGGGGCGCATGCCGAGAAGCAGGAGGGCGTTGGCCGCCTCCAGGCCCAGCAGCCCGCCTCCGACCACCACCGCCGCGCGGCCCGGGACGGCCGCCGCCCGGATCGCCTCGACGTCCTCCACCGTCCGGTACACGAAGCACCCCGGCAGATCATGTCCGGGCACGGGCGGCACGAACGGCTGCGACCCGGTGGCCAGCACCAGCGCGCCGTAGCCGACCACGCTGCCGTCCGAGCAGGTCACCGTCCTCGCGCCGCGGTCGACCCCGGTCACCGTGGTGCGCAGGCGCAGATCGAGACGCCGGTCGCCGAGGAGACCGGGGCCGGCCAGCGCGAGGTCCTCGGGGGCGGCGCCGTCCACCAGGGAGGACAGCGCCACCCGGTCGTACGCGGGCCGCGGTTCCTCGGCGAGCACGACGACGCGCCACTCGCCGTGCCGGTCCTGCCCGAGCACCTCCTCGACCAGGCGGTGGCCCGCCATGCCGTGGCCTGCCACGACCAGCGTGCGCGTCGTCGTCACGGGGTTCCTCCAAAGGGGGCTTCGGGGGCGGTGCCGGCGGCGGCGAGCGTCGCGCACAGGTCGCGGACCACCGAGGTGCAGCTGCCGCACCCGGTGGTCGCCCGGGTCGCCCCGGCCAGGGCCGGCTGGTCGTGCGCGCCGGAGTGCCACGCGTCCGTGAGGGCCTTCCGGGTGACGTTGTTGCAGTGGCACACGACAGCCTCCTCCGGCGGCTGCCCGTCGCCCTCGTACTCCCCGTCGGCGCCGGTCAGCAGCGCCAGCAGATCGGAGGGCACCGGCGTGTCACGCACGTACAGCCGGCTCACGGCCGCCACGGCGGAGGCCGAGCCGATGACGATCCCCTCGTGGACCCGTCCGTCGCGCAGCACGAGGCGGGCGTAGCGGCCGCCCGCCCGGTCCAGCAGGGCGACGCTCTCGGCGGGGTCCGGCGCCGGCCGCGGCCCGGCCGCCGGCAGGACGAGAACGTCCCTGCCCGGTGTGTGCGGCCTGAGCACGCGCCGCCCGGGCGTGTACGGCGTCCCCCGCCCGGTGAGGATCCGGGCCAGCGCGTCCGCCTGTTCCCACGCCTGGAGCACCGTCCCACCGGGGGTGCCCGCGTGCTCGGCGCAGTCGCCGATCGCGTGGATGTGCGGGTCGCTCGTGCGCAGCCGGGTGTCGACGACCACCCCCTCGCGCACCTCGAGACCGCTCGCCCGGGCCGGCCGGGTCTCCGGTGTCGTGCCCGTGCACAGCAGCACCGTGCCCGCCGCGAGGACCTGGCCGTCGTCCAGGACCACCTTGCCCGGCGTGTACTCCCCGACCCGGTGGCCGAGGTGCAGCGTGACACCCTGGTCGGCGAGCCAGTCGGCCAGCACCGAGGCGGCGGGCGCGTCCAGATGACGGTCCATCAGCCGTGCGGCGGGATGGACGAGCGCCACCTCGTGCCCGGCCCGGCGCAGCGCCAGCGCCGACTCGACGCCGCGGACACCGCCGCCCAGGACCACGGCGGGCCCTTCGGACAGCGGACGGCAGTCGGTCGCGGTGCGCACCGTGCGCACGCCCTCGGCGAGCCGTCCGGGCGCGGAGACCAGGCCCGGCACCGTCGGCACGCGGGGCCGGGCGCCGGTGGCCAGCACCAGGACGTCGTACGGCAGTGTGCGGCCGTCGCTCAGCCGCACCGTGCGGCGGACCCGGTCGACGCCCCGCACCCGGACGCCGGTCAGCTGCCGTACGTCCGGGGGCAGCGCGGGGAGCGACAGCCGCCCGGCGTCGAGCCGGCCGTCGAGGACCGAGCCGAGCAGGGCGCGGTTGTATGCGGGCCGAGGCTCGGCGCCGACCACCGTCACCCCGCCCGCGTACCCGTACCGCCGCAGCCGGGCGGCCAGCCGGTGCGCCGCGGGACCGCCGCCCGCGACGACGACGCCGCTCACGGTCCCTCACCCGCCGGGGTGACACGCACCGCGGTCACCTTGAACTCCGGCATACGGCTGCGCGGGTCGAGCGCGTCGCCGGTGAACAGGTTGGCGCGGGCGGCGCCCGGAAAGTGGAACGGCACGAACACGGTGTCCGTGCGCACGGTACGGGTCAGCCGCACCCGCGCCCGGACGGCGCCGTACACCGAACCGACGTCGGCGAACCCGCCGTCGGCAAGGCCCAGCCGGCGGGCGGTGTCCGGATGCACCTCGACGACCGCCTCCGGCGCGGCGGCGACCAGCTCGGGCACCCGGCGGGTCTGCGCGCCCGACTGGTACTGGGCCAGCACCCGCCCCGTCGTCCCGTACAGCGGGAACGCGCGGTCGGGTTCCCGGGCGGCGGCCCGATGCTCCACGGCCGCGAACCGGGCCCGGCCGTCGGGGTGCGCGAACCGGTCGAGGAAGGGGCGGGGAGTTCCCGGGTGGCCCTGGTGGCTCTCGGCCGCGTCCGTCCGCGCCCCTCCGGTGTCGCTCCTCCCGGCGCCGTTCTCCACGCCGTTCTCCGTCGGACAGGGCCAGTGCAGGGCCTCGCCCGCGTCCAGCCGTGCGTAGCTGATGCCGGAGTAGTCGGCCGGGCCGCCGGCCGAGGCGCGCCGGAGTTCGTCGAAGACCTCGCGGGGGCGGGTGGAGAAGCGGCCGGCGGGCTGGCCGAGCCGGGTGGCCAGCCCGTGCAGGACCTCCAGGTCGGTGCGCACACCCGGCGGCGGCGTCAGATGGGCGCGGCGGCGCAGCACCCTGCCCTCCAGGCTGGTCAGCGTGCCCTCCTCCTCGGCCCACTGGGCCACCGGCAGCACCACGTCGGCCAGGGCCGCCGTCTCCGACGGCACGAAGTCGGCGACCACCAGCAGGTCGAGGGCGCCCAGGCGTTCGGTGACGTGCGCGGCCCGGGGTGCCGAGACGACCGGGTTGGAGCCGAAGACCAGCAGGGCCCGCGGGCCTCCGTCGCGGCCGAGCGCGTCCAGCAGCTCGTACGCGCTGCGGCCGGGCCCCGGCAGGGCGTCCGCGTCGACCCCCCACACGGACGCCACGTGCGCGCGGGCCGCCGGATCGGTGAGGGAGCGGTAGCCGGGCAGCTGGTCGGCCTTCTGGCCCATCTCCCGGCCGCCCTGCCCGTTGCCCTGCCCGGTCAGGGTGCCGAAACCGCTGCCCTCGCGGCCCGGCAGGCCGAGCGCGAGGGCCAGGTTGATGAACGCGGCGACCGTGTCGGACCCCTTGCTGTGCTGCTCCGCGCCCCGGCCGGTCAGGACGTAGGCGCGGCGGGCGTCGCCGAGCATCCGCACCGCCGTGCGCAGGTCGGCCGCCGGCACGCCGGTGACCTCCTCGACCCGCTCCGGCCACCAGGCCACGCACCGCTCCCAGGCCGTGTCGAAACCGCCGGTCCGCTCGGCCACGTACTCCTTGTCGACCAGGCCCTCGGTGACGGCCAGATGCAGCAGGCCCAGCGCCAGGGCGAGGTCGGTGCCGGGCACCGGCTGCAGGTGCAGCGCGGCCTGCCGGGCCGTGCGGGTGCGCCGCGGGTCGACGACGACCAGCTCCGCCCCCGCCAGATGCCGCATCAGCGGCGGCATCGTCTCCGCCGGGTTGGCCCCGGCCAGCAGGATCACGTCGGCCCCGTCCAGATCGGTGACCGGGAACGGCAGCCCGCGGTCGAGCCCGAAGGCCGCCGTGGCCGCCGCTGCCGCCGAGGACATGCAGAACCGGCCGTTGTAGTCGATCTGGCTCGTGCCCAGCGCCACCCGCGCGAACTTGCCGAGCGTGTACGCCTTCTCGTTGGTCAGGCCACCGCCGCCGAACACCGCGACCGCGTCGGCGCCGTACTCCGCCCGGATCCGGGTCAGCCGCCCGGCCACCAGGTCGAGCGCCTCGTCCCATCCGGCCGGCTCGAGCTCGCCGCCGGCCCCGCGCACCAGGGGAGTCAGCAGCCGGTCGGGGGCGGCGAGCACGGCGGGCGCCGTCCACCCCTTCTGGCACAGCCCGCCCCGGTTGACCGCGAAGTCGGCCGAGGGCCGCACGGCCACCTCGGTGCGCTCGCCCGACAGCACGGTGGAACACTGCAGCGCGCAGTACGGGCAGTGGGTGGTGCTCTCCCGCGGGCCGCCCCGGGCGGCCGCCATGGCCCGCACCGCGCCGTCCCGTTCAGCCGACATGGGTCCATGCCTGCTCGCCGGCGGACACGGGAGCCGCCTTGTGCCCGCCCCGCAGATACACGACCCGGATCACCGCGGCGCACAGCGCGTAGTAGGCGAGGAAGGCGTAGAACGCGGGCTCGCCGGTGCCCAGCCGGCCGTAGGCCGAGCGGAAGGCGAGGTTGATGGCGACACCGCCCAGCGCGCCCATCGCCCCGGCGATGCCGATGACGGCTCCGGACAGCCGGCGGGAGCGGGCGAAGGCGGCGGTCGCGTCATGGCCGGAGGTGACGGCGACCTCCGCCTGCCGGGCGAAGACCGCCGGGATCATCTTGTACGTCGAGCCGTTGCCGATGCCGCTCATCACGAACAGCGAGGTGAACCCGGCCAGGAACAACGGGAACGAGCCGTTGCGGGTGGCCGTCAGCAGCACGCCGATCCCGGCCGCCATCCCGGCGAACGCCCACAGCGTCACCCGCGCCCCGCCGAACCGGTCGGCGATCCTGCCGCCGAGCGGACGGGCCACCGAGCCGAGCAGCGGCCCGAGGAAGGTGAACGAGGCGGCCTCGAGCGGCGTGGACCCGAACTGGCTCTGCAGGACGAGCCCGAAGGCGAACCCGAAGCCGATGAACGAGCCGAAGGTGCCGACGTACAGCAGCGAGATCGTCCAGGTGTGGGCACTCGCGGCGGCCTCGCGCTGTGCGCCCCGCTCGGTGCGCAGCACCGTCACGTTGTCCATGCGCAGCGCGGCCAGCACCGCCACCAGCGCGATCAGCGGCAGGTAGAACGCGGCGACGTACGCAGGATGCGTGTCCCCGACGGTGGAGATCACCAGCAGGCCGAGCAGCTGGACCGCGGCGACGCCCAGGTTCCCGCCGCCCGCGTTCAGCCCGAGGGCCCACCCCTGGTGCCGCTGCGGGTAGAACGCGGTGATGTTCGTCATCGAGGAGGCGAAGTTGCCGCCGCCCGCCCCTGCCGTGGCGCCGATCAGCAGGAACACCCACAGCGGGGTGCCCGGCCGCTGCACGAACCAGACCGTCGAAGCGGCCGGGACGAGCAGCACCAGCGAGGCGAACACGGTCCAGTTGCGGCCCCCGAACCGGGTCACCGCGTAGCTGTACGGCAGCCTCAGCAGCGCGCCCACCAGCGTGGGCACCACCACCATGAGGAACTTCTCGTCGGGGGCGAAGCCCAGTCCGATCCCGGGCGACATGAACAGCACCAGGACCGACCACATGCTCCACACCGAGAAGCCGATGTGCTCGGAGAGCACGGACAGCACCAGGTTGCGCCGGGCGACGCGACGGCCGCCGCCCCGCTCCCACAGGTCCTCGTCGTCGGGGTCCCAGTTCTCGATCCACCGCCCTCGCGCGGTGCGTGCGCTGGTCATCTTCTCCTCGGCTTTCTGGCGGGGGAACTGCGGGGACGGGGGTGCGCGGGTTCAGTGCCGCAGGGCACGGTCGACCAGGGCGGTCGCGGCGCCGGTGTAGGCGGCCGGGTCGCACAACTCGGCCAGGCCCGGGCTGAGTCCGGACGGCAGGTGCGGCAGGTCGTCCAGCACCTCGGCCAGCGGGCGGCCGGTGTCGGCCGCCGTCCGCGCCGCCTCGGTCGCCAGGCTCCTGGCCCCGGCCCTGCCGAGCAGCGGGGCGAGCTGCGCGGCGACGCGCTCCGACACCGTCCCACCGCCCGTCGACTCCAGGTTGGCCCGGATCCGTTCCGGCCTGACCTGAAGGCCCTCGGCCAGCTCCACCGCGGTGTGGGCCGCCCCGCCGGCCAGCCGCAGGCACTCGCGCAGCGGCTGCCACTCCGCGTGCCAGGCGCCGGCGGACCGCTCGTCCTCCGAGACCAGGCACTGGACGAGCGCGCCGGCCAGAGCGGGCACCTGAAGGGCCGCGCTGCGCATCAGCGTGGCGAGGACCGGGTTGCGCTTGTGCGGCATGGCGGAGGAACTGCCCCGGCCGGCCCCGCCGGGCTCGGCGACCTCGCCGACCTCGGTGCGGGCCAGCGACTGCACATCGACGGCGATCTTGCCGAGCGCACCGGCCGTGAAGGCCAGCGCGGACGCCAGGTCGGCGACCGGGGTGCGCAGCACGTGCCAGGGCAGCACGGGGCGGGCGAGGCCGGTCTCGGCGGCGTACGCGTCGACCAGCCGGTCCAGGTAGTCGCCGGGATCGGGCCGCCGGCCGTCGTCGCCGACGACCGCGTACTCCAGGTAGCCGGCCAGTGTGCCGGCGGCCCCGCCGAGCGAGACGGGCAGCCCGCCCTCGTGGACCCGGGCCAGCCGGGCCTCCGCGTCCAGGACCAGCTGCCGCCAGCCGGCCGCCCGCAGCCCGAACGTCGTCGGCACGGCGTGCAGGGCGAGCGTACGGGCGACGGCCGGGGTGTTCCGGTGCCGGGCGGCGAGCCCGGCCAGCGCCCCGGCGGTGCGCCGCAGGTCGGCCCGGACGATTCCGAGCACCCGGTGGGCGACCAGCATGGTGCCGGTGTCCAGGACGTCCTGGCTGGTGGAGCCACGGTGCACGAACTCGGCGGCTCGCGCGTCCTGTTCGGCCACCACCGCGGTGAACGCCTTCACGAGGCCGACCACCGGGTTCGCGGTCTCCCGTGCGGCGAGCGCGAGTGCCCGTACGTCGAGGCGGTCCGCCCGCGCCATCCGGGTGATGGTCTCGGCCGCCTCCCGGGGCAGCGTGCCGAGCGAGGCCTGCGCCCGGGCCAGGGCGGCCTCGGCGTCCAGCATGGCCTGCAGCCACGCCCGGTCGCCGGTGGCCGCCTCGACGGCGGTGCCGGCCCGCACCGGCGACAGCAGTCCGACGTCCGCGAGGTCGTCGGGCGGCGAGGTCATACGATCACCCCGGGCAGTTCGCCCTCGGCGTCCACCGGCCGCACGCCGACGGGCACATGGGCCACCGGCGGCAGCGCCAGCACCGAGCGGGCGATCGCGTCGGAGTCGCCGAGGGTCACCGAGTCCACGCCGGGCCGGATGCCGGCCGCGGTCACCCAGTGCACCGACTCCGTGGGCACACCGTAGGCGAAGCGCCGCGGGTGGGCGCGGCCCCGCCCGTCGAGCAGCCGGTACGGGCGCTCGGTGACGGCGAGTCCACCGGTCTCGTAACTGGTGCCGCCCGCGCCCGCGATCCGGAAAGGCGTCGCCTGGTCGGTGTCGAGCAGGTGCTGCAACAGCGGGTCGTCGGTGCGGCGCAGGTCCGGCTCGGGCAGCCGGGCCTCGATGAGGGCCGTCGCCCGCACCGGCTCGCCCGGCACGGCCGTCGACGTCGCCACGTACACCTGGGCGGTGGTGTCGATACGGACCTGGGTGCCCGGGCCGGTCGGCGTCAGCACGCCCGCCTCGATCAGGGCGATCATCTCCTCGATGCGGGAGGCCGGCGGACCGATCGACAGGAACGCGTTGAGCGGGGTGTACCAGCCCTCCAGATCGTCGCGGTGCGAGTTGCCGTCCAGGCCGCCGTGGTCGACCGCGAGCCGGATCTCGTTGCGCAGATCGCGCAGCACGTCCAGGGCGGCCTTGAGCGGACCGCTGACGTTGCCCTTGCGGGACTCCTCCACATCGTGCCGCAGATGGCCGAGCAGCCAGCCGGTGAACTCCTCCCGGTCGGCGAACTCCCGCTGCCCGTACGGCCGGGACAGGCGCTCCCAGTCCCAGCGCTGCCCGGCCGGGACGCCGTACGCGTCGAGCAGGTCGGCCGGGTCGGCGTCCGGCTCCAGCGCGAGGAACCGCTCGGCGAACTCCTCCCGGCGCTCCCCGTCGCCGCGCTCGGCGAGCAGGGCGCCGTAGTAGACGGACTCCACCTCGCGCGAGATCAGCGGCCACAGGTCGGTGCTGAAGGAGACGGGGACGCCGGTGGCGGAGCGCTCGCGCAGCTTCGCGATGTACTCGGCGGTCAGCAGGCGGGGAAAGTAGCGGCCGGTGGCGCCCTTCTCGTTCTCGCCGCGCGCGTGGTACGGCACGCCCCGCCGCGAGAAGGCGTACAGCTTCGGCTCCTGGCCCGAGGGGCGGTAGACCAGCCCGCCGCCCGGCGTGCGTTCGAATCGGCCGCCGCGGCCCAGCGTGAACAGGGCCATGTGGTCGAAGAAGTTGAGACCGAGACCGCGTACGAGGACGTTCTGCCCCGGGCGGATACCGGTCAGGTCGAGGTCGGCCGGGTTGGCCGGGGTGACGTAGGTGAGGTGGTGGATGCGCGACAGGCTCGCGGTGCGGGCCTCGCGGGCGGACAGCCGGGCCGGGACGTGGCCCTGGGCCATGATCACGGCGTCCAGCGCGTTCAGCCGGGTGCCGTTCTCCAGGCGGATGCCCTGCGGGCCGCCGGGCACGCCCTGGGTGTCGGCGGCGGCGACGGCGCGGGAGCGGTGCGTGCGGACTTCGACGTGGGCCGGGGCGGACCGGACGATGCGCTCGAAGCAGTTCTGCAGATAGCGGCCGTAGAAGGCGCGCGTGGGGTAGGAGTCGGGGCCCAGGCGCCGGGCCTCGTCGAGGACGGCGGTGCCGAACTCGGCCGGGTCGCCGAGCAGGGCCAGGCTCCGGGCCCACTCGTAGAGGCTGGGGCCGGGCTCGATGGGGCCTTCGATCCGGGCGCTGTCGTCGGTGAACACGGTGATCTGCGAGGCCACGGTGTTCATCAGCAGATGCTGGGACTGCCCGGTGCGCCACACCGTGCCGGCGCCGGGTGCCGAGGGGTCGACGACGTGGACCGTCACCGCGCTGTGCCGGGGCGCGTGGCGCTCGTTGGCCAGCAGTCGTTCCAGCACCGACAGCCCGCGAGGGCCGGCACCAATGACGCAGACCTCGAGGGTGCTGCTCATGCGGATACTCCGTTTCTGGGCAGGGTGGCATCGGCGGTGGGGAAAGGAGGGCCGGCACCGCCGGGTCGTGGACGGGGATGCGCGGGGGTCGGGGCCGCTCCCGTGCGGGTGCGGGTGCGGGTGTGTGCGGGTGCGGCCCCGGCTCCGGTGGGTCTGCGAACGCGGGAGGGCGGTTACCCGCCGGCTGCCAGGAGGCGGGCCAGCTCCAGGCGCTTGATCTTGGTGGTGGCGGTCTGGGGGAGGTCCTCCATGCGCCACTGGACCGGGTCGGCCAGCGCCGGCAGGTCGACGACCGCCGTTTTCCAGGCGAGTTCGTCCAGGGGAGCGTCGTCCCGGGTGCACACGACCGGTACCGCGCGGCCGTCCGGACCGGGGATGATGATGACCTCGACCAGCGCGGGCAGGCGGGTGAAGAGCTTGTCCTCGATCTCCAGGGTGGACTGGACGCCGGGGATCTCGTCGACCTCACGGTCCAGCAGGTGCAGACAGCCCCACCTGGTGCGGTAGCCGAGGTCTCCCATCCGCCACCAGCCGTCGTGGACCTGCTTCTGCCAGCGCTGGTGCTCGCCGAGGTAGGTGACGATCCTGCCGTCGCTCCTGACCTCGATGAATCCCGGGTTCTCCTTGCTGACCGGGGCCCCGTTGCGGCTGACCACCCGCACCCCGGTCATGCCCGGGAAGGGCACGCCGACGCAGCGGCCGTTGAAGTCGGCGCCGTCCTCGAGGGAGTAGGTGCGGGCCGCGATCGGACCGACCTCGCTCTGCCCGTAGGCCTGGGCGAAGCGGCGCCCCTTGCGGCGGGAGGCCTTGAGCAGGGTGTTGACGGTGCGCGGGTGGATGGCGTCGAAGGTGCTGGAGAAGTACTTCACGTTCGCCAGCGGCCCCCGCGGGTCGTCGGCCAGCACCTCCCAGCGCAGGAACGTGTTGGGATGGGCCTCGATGAACCCGGGCGGGACCTGGCTGAACAGGTCGCCCACGGTCTCCGGGTCGTCGTCCCGCAGGACGATCAGCGGATGGCCCTGCAGGATCGAGATGGGCATCGCCGTGAACAGCCGCGAGTGCACGAACGACACATGCACGGCGATGGGCTCGCTGCGGCGCACGGCGGCGCGGACGACGGTGGCCTGCGGCCGGTAGCGGGCCTGGAAGCTCATACCGGTGTGCACGGCCAGCTTCGGGGTGCCCGTCGTGCCGGAGGTGTGGGTGATGAGCGTGGGGTGGTCGATGGGCATGGCCACCGCCGGGACGCGCTCGGCACCGGCCAGCGAGGCGAACGAGGTCGCTCCCTCGTGCTCGCCGGAGGCCAGCAGCACCCTGCGGGACAGGCCGAAGACCTCGGCGGGCAGATGGTGTTCGAGCTTGTCCCGGTCGGTGAGCAGGAACGGCTGCCCCACCCGGCGCAGCAGCTCGGCGACCGTCGCGCCGTCCAGTTTCGGCGACAGCAGCACCGGGACGGCTCCGGTGCGGGCGATGGCGCAGGCGAGCAGGGTGATGTCGAAGCCGTCGCTCTTGTGCACCACGACGTGGTCCCCGGGCCGCACCTTGACGGACCACAGCCGGGAGGCGAAGTCGTCCACCAGGTCGGCCAGTTCGGTCAGCGTCATGCGCCGGCCGAGGTGGGGTGCGATGTCCAGGTCGTGGTCGAGGATCACGAGATTCGCCGGATGCCGGGCCGCCGCTCGGTCGAAGAGCGTGCCCAGCCGAATTCCCTTGCTTCCTATTCGCTGGAGAAACATATGACCGATCTCTCGTCCATGGCTGCGGATTCCTGAAGGGAGGTGTCGAATTACTCGGCCGATTCCTCAGCTCGCGCCGCTCTCGATGACGGCCTTGATACGGGCCAGGGTGTCGTCCAGGTCCTGCTCGAGCTTTGTCGTCCAGTCGGCGACGAACCGCCTGCGGGCGTCCTCGTCGAGATCGGCGACGATCTTGTGGATGCCGGCGGTGGCCTTGCCCATCCGGAAGTGGTGGACCAGCCAGGAGGTGCCGTCGCCCGCGTCCTCGACGTCGAAGCCCCAGACGGACTCCTGGTCCTCGCGGGCGTGGGTGAGCATCATCCAGCGGAAGGTCCGGCCGGGCTCGGCGGCCACCACCCGGGCCTCGGTGTACCAGGTGCCGCGCACCAGCGGCGCCCAGCCGACCACGTCCTCGCTGCGCAGGTTCTCACCGCGGAAGACCGAGCCGACCGCGGAGGGCTCGCCCTCGATCCATTCGCCCCCCATGCACTCGGGGCTCCACTCCTTGCTGCGGGTCAGGTCGCTGACCACGGAGTAGATCTCCGCGGGGCTCGCGGCGACGCGAATTCGGGCGTCGAGTTCGAAGAGCGGGGAATTTTTGATGACGGTTTCGTTGTCGGTTACTGTCATGGCGGTAATTCTGCTGATTGCCGGATGCCGCGGGCAATGAATCCGGCCGGGGTCCGTCAAGTCGAATTGCCTGCTATTCCTTTTCGGCGGTCCGTACGCGCAGGACGAGCTTGCCGCGCACCTTTCCCTCCTCCAGGAGGCGGTGCGCCTCGGCGGCCTCGGCGAGCGGCAGCACCTCGGTGGCCCGCGGGCGCAGCCGGCCGGCCGCCAGCAGCCCGTTGATGCCGCGGGCGGCGTCGGCGAGCTGGGCGGTGTCGGCGTGCGAGATGGCGAAGCCCCGCACGGAACGGTCCATCAGATACAGCGCCCCCACGGGCAGCACCGGGCGGGTGTGCAGCCCGGCGAGCAGCACGATCCGGCCCCGGCTCGCCAGCAGGTCCACGGCGGACTCGAGGTCGTTGCGGCCGGAGGTGTCGACATGGACGTCCACGCCGTCCGGCGCGGCGGCGCGGATCCGCCCGGCGACGTCGGCGGAGCGGTAGTCGACGACATGGTCGGCGCCCAGGGACCGTATGTACGGCTCGTCGCGGGCGGAGGCGACGGCGATCACCCGGGCGCCCGCCCGGCTCGCCATCACGACGGCCGCGCTGCCCACGTTGCCGCCCGCGCCGAGCACGGCGACGGTCTCGCCGGCGCGCAGCCGGCCGTGGGTGAACAGCGCCAGGTGCGCGGTCGCGGCCGGGTGGGCGAGGGCGACCGCGTCCACCGGGTCCGCCCCGTCGGGCAGGTGGTAGAGCCGGTCCACGGGCACCACCGCCTGCTCGGCGGCGGCGCCCTGCCGGCCGTCGTGGCCCAGGCTGTTGCACCACACCCGGTCGCCGACCCGGAAGCCGGTCGCGCCGGGACCGGCCGCGGCGACCGTGCCGACCAGGTCGCGGCCGATGACGAAGGGGAACTGCAGCGGGGTGCGCCAGACACCCGAACGGACGAAGGTGTCCACATGGTTGACGGCGCTCACCTCGACATCGACCAGCACGTCGTGCGGGCCGGGCACGGGCGGCGGCAGCTCGCCGTGGCGGATGACGTCGGGGGAGCCGAACTGGGTTGTGTAAGCGGCACGCATGGGCGCCGAGTCTGGCAGCGCCCCGGCGCCGCACGGCAGATCCTGCGCCGATCGCGGGCCACGGTCCGTCAGGTCGCCGTCCCGTGTGTCAACTCGGGCTCGCTGCAGGGAAGTTGTTCGCCTACGCTGCCCGTCGTGTCCCTCACCCCGACCGACGTGGCACCCGGCGACCGCCGGATGTCCGCGCACATACGACCGCTGCTGCTGGCCCTGAGGCCGGCGCTCACCGAGGCGGACTTCGACCGGTTCGCCGTCGAGGCGCATGCGCAGGGCCTGATCTTCACCGCCGCCTACGACACCCACGGCCACTGCGTCGCGGTGGCCACCCACAGGGTCCTGGCGACCAGCCGGGGCCGGATCCTCTTCGTCGACGACCTCGTCACCGACGCCACCCGCCGCTCGGCAGGCATCGGCGCGACCCTGGTCGCCCACCTCACCGAACGGGCCCGCGCGGCCGGCTGCGCACGGGTCGAACTCGACTCCGGCACCACCAACCTCGCCGCCCACCGCTTCTACCACGCCCGCCGGATGGCGATCTCGGCGCTGCATTTCACACTCGACGTCGAGAACGGCTGACGCCTCGGCCGGGCGGTGCCGTGCCGCGGTCGTCGACGGCATCGGCCGGCAGCCGGCCGCCGAGCGGTTCGAGACCTCCCGGACGAGGCCGGCTTGGCCGGGCCTTGGTCACGGCTTGGCCGTTGCCGTCGAGCGTGAGGGCGCGCCGTGTTCGCGGCGTCCGCGCCGCAGGCATGTGTGCTCGGCGCGGTCGGTACGACGAGGAAGCGAAACCCACCACATGTCCGACACCTCTCTCGCCCGAAGCGGGCAGGACGCATCGGTCACCGAGCTGCTCGTGAAGCTGACGGCCGCCCTGGCCCGGGAGCTGGCCGCCGGAGCCTGGTGCCCCGGCCCGCTGGAGCGGAGCCTCGCCCGCCGGCTGCTGACCGCCTCGGCGGGGGATCACGAACTGACCGCGGACCGCGTCCGCGAGGTGATCCGGGAGGGCGCGGTGGCCGTGTTCTACGTCGGCGAGGGCCGGTTGGCGGCCCTGCTCGGACAGCTGGCCGCCGTGGCCGAAGCACCCGAGGCACCCGAGGCAGGCGCCACGGACGCCGGGGCCGGTGCGCGCTCGCTGCTGGAGCGGATCGCGTACGGGGAGAACGAGGAAGGGGGACACGACGGTGACCTCTACCGCCCTCCCGCCGGCTGCCGACCGACGGACGGGGACCGGTCCGGGACATGAACGCCGTCGGCGGAGGCCCGGCGACCGCCTCCACCGCCAGGGCCCCGGTCCGGCCCGGGAGGCGATGCCGGGAGTGCCGGAGGAGGCGGGCCTCGCCCCGGCGGCCGGCACCCCGGTGATCGCCTGCCCGGCCCCGGCGGCCGTCGCAGGGAGCGGGCCGCTCAGATCGCGGCAGCCGTCCGCTGTTCCTGTTCCTCCCGCCGGACCCGGGCCGGCGGCCCGGGGACGCGCAGGGCGAGCAGGCCGAGGACCGTGAAGAAGGCCGCCCAGCCCGTCCAGCCGGCCCACTCCCAGCCGACGCTGGTGCTGATCAGCGGCGGGCCCACGACCGTCGTCACCCCGAACCCCAGATTGAGCGCCGCCAGATGACTGGTCTTCTGGCCCTCCGGGATGTGCTGCAGCGCCGCTCCGGTGGTGCCCGCGGTGATCAGCAGCTCGCCCAGCGACAGCAGCAGCGCCGCGACCACCACGACCGCGAAGGCGAACCCTCCCGAGCCCAGCGCCGTCAGCGGCACCACCAGCGCGCCGAGCCCGGCCAGCAGACCCCCGCCGCACATCAGCGCCCGGGCCCGCGTCGGCCGCTCCGATCCCTTGCTCAGCCGTACCTGCAACGCCACGACGACCGCCGTGTTCAGCAACTGGATCAGCGTCACGGTCCACGACGGCGCCTGCGTCCGCTGCACGATCCACAGCGGCATCCCGATGCCCAGCAGCAGCGCCGACAGCGTGAACGCCCCGTAGAGCGCGGTGATGGCGAGGAACGCGCGGTTGCGCAGGATACGGGCGCGACCGCCCCGACGGCCGGGGGTGGCGGCCGAGGCGGGGAAGCCGCGGCAGACCACCACACAGCACAGGAACAGCGCCGCGGAGGCCACCAGCACCGCCCGGTACGCCCACGCCTCACCGACGGCGATCGCGGCGCCCGCGGGCAGCGCACCCGCCGCCAGGCCGGCGTTGCGCAGGGTCCGCAGCCGCGCCAGCGTGCCCACGGCCCGGTCGTCGCGTACCCGGCTGATCAGCCCGGACTCGATCAGCGGGCCGATGCCCCGGCTGAGCACCCCCGCCACCGCCGCCGCGGCCAGCGCCTGCCCGAAGGTGGCGACCGACGCGAGCGCCAGGAAGGCCGCGCAACGGATCGCGAACAGCACGCTCAGCACCGCCCGGATGCCGAACCGTTCCGCCGCCCGCGCGATGGGCATGGCACCCAGCAGCGACGCCACGCCCGAGGTGCTCAGCACGAGGCCGATCTGCTGATTCGTCAGACCGGTCGCCCGGTCGAGGAAGAGCACCGACGACGACAGGTACATCCCGAGGCCGAGGGCGTCGCACAGGCCCACCACGTAGAACCGGCGGGGCGGGGCCGTACGGGTCACGGTGTCGTGGTCAGTCACGGTCCGCCCCCGTCGGCGCGTCGAGTCCCGGCACCAGCCGGATCGCCAGGGCCCGCTCCACCCGCCGGGTGACGGCGCGGGCGGCGGCCCGGTCGGGGGCGTCCACCATGAAGCTGGCCAGGTGCAGGGTGCCCTGGCGGCCGACCCGCTGACCCGGCGCGAAACGGGGCGAGACGTAGACGAGTTCGGGGAACGCGCGCAGCAGCTCCGCGACCGGGGTCTGGCCGGCCAGCCGCCAGTTGCCCGCCGGGATCGGCAGGAACCGCAGCAGCGCGACCCGGGTGAACTCCGGCAGCCGGGCCGGCGGCAGGCCGAGCGCGCTGCGGCCGGTCTCGGCGGCGTAGTCGTACCCGGCGGCCACCTTGAACATGGTGGGCAGCGGCCCGCCGGCCCGCGCGTTGACCTCGATGACGCGCGGGCCGTCGGGCGTCAGCGCGATCTCGGTGTGCACCGCGCCGCAGGTCAGCCCGATCGCCCGGATCGCCCGGTCGGCCACGTCCACGACGGCCGCCCGCGTCGCGCCGTCCGGCCTGCCGGGCAGCACGAGGCCCTCCTCGGCGTAGCCGTGCTCCAGCGGCAGCCGGTCGGAGACCGCCAGATGGTGGGCGGTGCCGTCGGTCAGGAGCGACTCCACGCTGCAGTAGGACGCGTAGCCGCTGTCGCCGTCCGTCTCCAGCGCCATCCGCTGCTCCAGCAGATACGCCTCGTCCGACTGCAGGAACGGTGTCCTCTCGGCGCGCGCGCTGCCGAAGGCGTGGATCAGCTCCGCGTAGGTGGACACCAGCCGGACGTTCTGGCTGCCCGCGCCCAGGGACGGCTTGAACACCCCCGGCAGCCCGACCCGGGCGGCGGCCGCCGCCAGGTCCCGTTCGCTGGTGATCACCTCGAACTCGGGGGAGGGCACACCGTGTTCGGCGAAGGCCAGGCGCTGGCGGGCCTTGGACTGGGCGACGGCCACCGCCTCGGGCGGGTTGCCGGGCAGCCCCAGCCGGTCGGCGATCTCGGCCTGCGGGCGCAGCAGCAGTTCCGAGTACGTCACCACGCCGTCGAGCGGCAGCCGGCCGTTCAGGCCGAGGGCGGCCTCGACCGCGGTGTCCAGGTCCGGGGCGTCCAGGAACTCGCCGCCGAGGCCGCGCCGTTCCCAGTCGGCCCGGACCTGCCCGGAAGGGCGCCAGGCGGTGACGTACACGACGCTGACGGTGTCGGTGACGGTGGCCAGCGATGCGAGGGCCTCGTCAGGGGCGTGGCCGCCGATCCCGGCGAGGAGGAGAAGATGGGGGGTACCCATGGCGGTGAGGCCTTTCAGCTGAGGACGGGAAACGACGCGGGGGCCGAACGGAAGGACAGGAGTTCGCCGACCAGCACGTCGAGCCGCCGGTCGAGGAAGTCGAGGGGTTCTCCGGGGAGCAGGTCGGAGGCGGTGGTGGCGACATGGGTGGGCGCCGCCCAGCCGCTGAGCGCCCGGACGACGGTGCGCAGCTGGTCGCAGGCGGTGCCCGCGCCGCGCGGCCCGCCGCCCGCGGCGATCAGGCCGACCGGCCGTCCGGCCAGCGCGTCTCCCCTGAGGTGGTCCAGCGCGTTCTTCAACAGCGCGCTGTAGGAGCCGTGATAGACGGGCGTGGCGAGCACGGCGCCGTCGGCGCGGGCGACGCGGGCCCGCAACAGCGCCGTCTGGCTGCCCGGCGGCGGGTCCTCGTAGTCCGCGAGGGCGTGCGGCTCGGGGAACTCCACGGCCAGGTCGACCAGTTCGAAACCGTGGCCGGCCCGGGCGATGCGCTCGCCGGCCCGCAGCAGGACCTCGCGGGTCACCGAGTCCTTGGCGGCGCTGCCGAGGAGACCGAGGATCATCGCCGTACCCCCTCGTCCGCCGGGCCGGTCACGACGCGTATCTCGCGCTCGGCCCGGGCCAGCAGCCGCAGGAGCTCGCGGTGGTCGTCGTGGACGAAGACATGGGTGCTCACGCCGGTGCCGGAGAACGTCGAGGCGGGGACGGTCTCGCCGACGCGCGCCCGCACGGACCGGACGTGGGCGTACGGCGCCACCGCCGTGTCGTCGTACTCCAGCAGCCGGCCGCCGCCGCAGTAGTGCACGGTCCAGCCGGCGTGGGCGGCGACGGGCTCCCGGCGCCCGGTGAGCGGGTCCTCGCCCGCGTCGGCGAGGAGTTTGGCGTGGCGCAGGTCGACGCCGTGGGTGGCGAGGAACGCCTCCACGACGCCGGCGCCGCCGGGCCGGGCGGCCACCTCGCAGAAGGTCAGCCGCTCGCCGGTCACGAACGCCTCCAGGTGCAGCACGCCCGAGCGGACCCGCCAGGCGTCCACCACCTGCGCCAGCAGCCGGCCGGCCGCGGCCCGCACCGCCGGGTCGGCGACGCTCGCCGACGACAGGGGCCGGCCGCTGCGCAGCGCCAGGGTGTCGCGCTCGTACGCGGACACGTTCCACACCGGTACGCCGTCCCGCACGACCGCGTCGATGTGGCACATCGGGGCGTCGACGAACTCCTCGCACAGCTGCGTGCCCGGTACGAACTCCTCGCGCAGCCAGGCCTGCAGGGCGGGCCAGGACGAGATGACGGCCACACCCTGGGAGCCGGAGGCCGCCCGCGGTTTGAGCACGAGCTTGCCGTGACGGTCGAACATCTCCGTCACGTCCTCGGGGGTGTGGGCGAGCAGCCCGTCGGCACACCGGATCCCGTGCCGTCGGGCGATCCGCTTCATGACGGCCTTGTCCACGAAACGGCGTACGTCCTCGGGCCGTTCGCCCGGCACCCGCAGCAACTCCCGCAGCCGGGCGGCCGGTTCGAGGAGCCGTTCCGACATGGCGGCCACCCGGTGCACCGGATGCGCCGCGTGCACGGCACGGGCGAGGGCGTCCAGCGCGAGGCCGTCGCCGAGGTCGGTGCGCACCGTCAGCGCGGCGGGACCGGACCCGTCGGCCGAGGTCAGCACGCTCGTCCGGAAGCGGTCTGAGGGCAGTACGGGGGTCGTGCCGTCGGCCAGGGTCCAGGTGCCGGCCCCGAGCCGGTCCAGGAGCAGGACGTGCGTACGGTCCCGCTCGGCGGTGCGCAGGACGAGCGCCCTCTCCAGCCGCGCGGCGGCCTCCCGCGCCGCCGTGTGACCGTCCGCGACCACGGTGTGCCGCACCCGTACGGCGGCCTCCCGGCCGTCGTGGACAGCGCCGGTCCCCATGAACACCTGCGCCCTGAACAGGCCCGGCCAGGCGCTCAGTTCAGCGTCGGTGGTGGCCTCGACCACGCGGAAGCGCCGGGCGGGCGTCCGCACCTCCCGCTGCACGGCGACCGTCCCGCGAGCGGCCCCGCGCGGGGCACGGCCGAGGGCGATCTCCGCGACGGCGCAGACGAGGCTGCGGGTGCGGGTGGCGTCGCACAGATCGACGGTCGCCGCGTCCAGGCCGGGGAGGAGGACGGGGGGCCGGGAGGCGGGTGCGTGGGTGTCCGGTCCGCCGGTGGGGAAGACACAGCGCACCACCCCCTCCAGCCGGGCGTCGCGCACCGCGCGCACGGCCCGTCGGGCGAGCGACGCGCTCAGCCGCGGGGGCAGGCCCGAGGGACACAGACGGGTGTCCGGTTCCTCGTCGACGACGGCGAGGACGCGGACGTCGTCGCGGTGGGCGGCCACCACGACGGTGTGGCCGTGCGGTGGGGGAGCGGTGGCCGGGGCGACCGGGGCACCGTCGCGGAGCTGCGCGGACACGGGGGACGAGGAGAAGGTCAGGGCGGCCCGCACCGGCTCGGCGGCGTGCACGAGACGGGCGGCGGCCCGGATGTCCGCTCCCGTCGGGGCGCTGTGCCACCGCCCGTGATACTGCCGCCGCCACAGCGCGCGCGCCGCGTCCTCGCCGTCCGGCCCCCCGGTCCACGCCACGCTCAGCCGCGCGGTGACCGCTCCGAGGGCGGCGAGGATCCGCTCGACGGGGTCGTCGGCACCGAGCAGAAGGAGCAGATGGTCCCCTGAGGGGACGCCGTCGCCGGAGGCGAGCGGCTCCGCCGCAGACCGCGGCGACCGAGCCGGCCGAGCACTCGGCTCCAGTTCCAGTTCCAGCGACCCCAGAACGCGCGCCGCGGCCTCGGCGGCCGTCGCCGCCGCCTCTTCACCGGTGCGGCCCCGGGCCAGTACGTAGCCGAAGCGGTCGTGGTTGGTGCGCAGGGGCCGGACGTGGTCGCCCTGCTCGACGGTGACAAGCGTCTCGATCACGTCCGGGGCGAGCGCGTCCGCCGGCTTCGCACCGCGCACCACCGCCGCCACGGGGCTGTACAGCTGGTGCAGGGCGACGACCGTCTCCGCCGGGGCGGCCTCCTGGACCGGTTCCCCGACGGCCAGCGCCACCAGGTCCCGGGTGAGCGAGCGGCCCAGTGCCAGGGACATCTGACGGGCCACCACATGCCCGGCGATCCGCGCGTTGATCTCGATCAGCTCGGGCCCGGTGGGCGTGAGCAGCAGCTCGGCGTGGACCGCCGACGCACGGATGCCGAGCGCCCGGACGGCGTCGTGGACGAAGGCGCGTGCCGCCGCCTCCTGGTCGATACGGGCCGGGAAGTGGCCGCCCAGCTCGGCGGCCTGGCCGGGCGGCGCCTGCAGCCGTTCGGCGAACCCGAGCAGCACCACGCGCTCGCCCTGCACCAGCAGTTCCGCGCTGATGTGCCGGCCCACCGCGTACTGCTCGACCAGTGCCCTCGGCGGCGCCCCGTCCCGCCCCGCCGGCACCCCGAGCACCTCGGCCAGCGCACGGGCCGCCGCCGCCCGGGTCCACGCGACGGTCACACCCACCGACCAGCCGCCCGCGGTGGGCTTCACCACGACGGGCAGCCCGATCTCGTCCACCGCGGCCAGCCCCTCGGCCTCGGTGGCGGCCACCCGCCAGTCCAGCGAGCCGACGGAGTGCTCCGCGAGGCGGGCGCGCACGGCCGCCTTGTCGCCGAGGATCCGTGCGGCGTCGAGCGACTCGTGCGGCACCCCGAGATCCCGGGCGAGCTCGGCGACGGCGTGCGGATACACCTCGTCGCGGCCGATCACCCCGTCCGGCGGGGTGGGGCCGAGCCTGCCGCGCAGCCGCGCCGCGAGGTCTCCTGCGGCCGGGTTCGGCACTTCCACGAGGCGCGCGGCGCGCGAGGCGAGTTCGAATCCCGGCTTCCCGCGATAGGCGGCCAGATTCCCGGTGACAAAACTCACCTCGATTCCCGAGTCCGCCATCTCCGCGACCATGTCGAATCCGCGGACGGACGTTGTCTCCACCAGAACTATGTGCACGCCGCTCAGCTCCCCGGCCCGGTCGTCCTGCTTTTGCGGTCAGCGTCCGCCCGACCGCCGATCTCCTCAAGGAGCCCCGGAGGAAAGGGTCAAGTAGCCTGCCGGCGCGGTCGTTCGAGGACGTGTTGAAGCACGTCAAGGCCTGCTGTCAACAAGGCGGGCCGTAATACCGGAAGTTGCCGGATTGCGCGCCGTCCGCTCGCTGTTCGTCAATCCGCCCGCCTAGTTTCGGCGCTCGGCAGAGAAACCATCCGAGCCACCCGAGTCACCCGAGAAAAGGATGAGACGGCGTGCGAACCATTGATCTCCCGGCCTCCGGGCCAGGCCACTCGGCTCCCCTCACCCACGTGGGATTCAGGCCCGACGGAAAGCGCCTGGCCACCTGTTCGTACGACGGCACCGTGATCGTCTGGGACACCGGCGACCCCTCCCGCCCCGTTCCGCTGGCCCGGCTGCGCCACCGCCGCCTGGTCAACGCCTCCGCCTGGAACCCGGTCGACCCCGAGGTGCTGGCCACGGCCTCGGCCGACAAGACGGTGGCGGTCTGGCGGGTGGACGCGCACGGCCGCGGCACCCTGCGCACCGTTCTGGCCCGGCACACCGACGACATCAACTCGGTCGCCTGGCTGCCCGACGGCGAACGGCTCATCTGCGTGTCGGAGGACGGCCGCGCCACCCTCTGGTCGGCCGCCGACGGAGTCTTCCTCGCCGAGGTCGGCTCGCACGAGGCGCACTGCATGATGGTGTCCGTCAGCGAACAGGGCCTGGTCGCCACCGTCGGCGAGGACGGACTGGTGGCCGTCAGCGACCCGGACGGCACCGCCGCGCCGGTCACCCGCCGCTACGACTCCTCCATCGAGGGCTGCGCCTGGTCCCACTCCGGCCGGCTGCTCGCCGTCGCCCGCGACGACGGCGCCGTCGACCTGCTCACCGCCGGCCTCGACCTGGTGCGCACGGTCCCCGTGTCCACCTCCGCGGCCCGCGCGGTCGCCTGGGCCGAGGACGACTCCTCGTTCGTCGTCGGCGCCTACGACGGCGCCCTGCACTGGTTCGACGTCGTGGGCACCCGCCTGCACCGCGTCGAGGACCGCCGGGTGTGGCCGCGCTCGGTGGCCGTCGCGGGCGGCGTCGTCGCGGCCGGCAGCTTCTGGAACGGCCCGCACCTGTACGACCTCACCACGGCCCGCGAGACCGCCGCCCCCGACACCCCCACCCACGGCCCCAACGCGCTCGCCCAACGCGGCGACGAACTGCTCGTCGGCACCGACTCCGGTCTCGTCGTCGCCGTACGCACCGACGGACCCGGCACCGAGGACACCGGGGCGGTCCGCACGACCGTCCTCACCGACGGTCCGATCCTGTCCCTGGCCGTCGACGGCGACACCGTCTGGGCCGGCACCTACTCCGGACACGTACTGCGCCACGACGGCACGACGCTCACCTCCAGCCCCGGCCTCGGCGCACCCGTCCCCTCCCTCACCGTCCACGAGGGCACGCTCGTCGCCGGCACCTACAACGGCGAGTTCCTCCTGCTCGACCCCGGCACCCTCGACGTACTCGAGCGGATCGACGCGCACGACGGCTCCGTGAAGTCACTGACCGCCGTGGCCGGAGGGTTCCTGTCGGCGGCCACCGACCGCACCGTCGAGGCCGGCGGACCGCGCGGGCGCAGCAAGCTGTGGGAGCACGGCAACCTCGTCAACGCGGTCGCCGCGCTCGGCTCCGAGGCCGCCGCCAGTGCCTCGCGCGACCACACCGTCAAGGTCGGCCGGCTCGTCCGGCAGGCCGACGGCGGCTGGCGCGCCGCGGACGTGCAGACCCTGCTCGGCCCCGACGAGTCCGTCAAGTGCGTGGCCCTGCTGGGCGACGCCGAGCGGCCCGTCGTGCTGGCCGGTTCCTACGACTTCGGGCTGCACGCCTGGCAGGTCGACTGGGCGGACTCCGCGGCCACCCTCGCCTCCGGCCGGGTGCTGGCCGAGTTCGCCCAGGGCCTGTCCTGCATGTTGCGGCTCACCGACGGCTCGGTCGCCGTGGCCGGCTGGGACGGCCGCGTCCTGGTCGTCGGCCGCGACCGCGCCGGCCGCCCCGAGGTGCGGACCTCGCTGCACCTGAACGAACTGCTCACCGCCGGCGCGCCGGAAGACCGCGCGAGAGAAAGCCGTGCGAGAGAAAGCCGTACGACAGGAAGCCGTACGACAGAAGGCCGTACCTCAGAAGGCCGTACGACAGAAAGCAGGGCCGCATGAACCCGCTCACCACGCTGCCGCACACCGCCTCGGTCCGCGCCCGCGTGCCCATCACCCTCGACCGCGCGGCCGGCCGGCCGGCCGAACTCGTCACCTTCCACCACCTGCCGGACGCGCAGGAGCACGTCGCCTGCGTGCTGCCGTACGCGCCGCGCAGCGTGCCCCTGGTACGGCTGCACAGCGAGTGCCTGACCGGCGACGTGTTCGGCTCCGCCCGCTGCGACTGCGGGCCCCAGCTGGACGAGGCGCTGACCGCGATGGCCGCCGAGGGCGGCGTGCTGCTGTACCTGCGCCAGGAGGGCCGTGGCATCGGCCTGTACAACAAGCTCGACACCTACGTCCTGCAGGACCAGGACATCGACACGTTCCGCGCCAACCGGATCATCGGGCGCGGCGAGGACGAGCGCGACTACCGGGCCGCCGCCGCGATGCTGCGGGCGCTGGGCCTGACCCGCGTCCGGCTGCTGACCAACAACCCCGACAAGGTGGCGCAGCTGCGCGGACTCGGCATCCGGGTCGACGCCGTGCTGCCCACCGCCGTCCACCTCACCCCGCACAACGAGCGCTACCTGTCCGCCAAGGCCAAGAGTGGGCACACCCTGGCGCTGCTGAAGGAGGCCAGCGCATGAACCTCGAAGACATCGCCCGTTCCCCGCACTTCACCGAACAGGCGGACCTCGCCGCCCCGGACCGGGTGCACAGCTTCCAGCGCCCGCGTGCGCGTCCCGTCTCCGCGGACACCCTGCGGCTGGCCGCCGCAGTCGAGGACCCCGAGCTGCCGCTGGCCGCACGGCTCGCCGCCGGCAGCATCCTGGCCGTGCTCGGCGACCCGCGCATCACCCCCGTCCCGGCCACCTGCTTCGTCCCCGGCGCCACGGTCCCGATCGGGCTGCCCGCCGAAGAGGTCGGGTACGTCACCCGGGCCTGGGCGGACAAGGGCGTGGAGGAGTCCTGGATCGTCAAGGAGACACCCGAACACACCGTGGAGGTCGCCGACTTCTGGATCGCCCGCTACCCGGTGACCAACGGCGAGTGGCGCGACTTCCTCGCCGACACCGGCCTGCAGGACCGCCCCACCACCTGGTACCTGGGCGCCTACCCCTGGGACCGCTCCAACCACCCGGTGGCCGGCATCCGCGCCGAGCACGCCGACCACTACGCGCGCTGGCTGAGCGACCGCACCGGCCACCCGTGGCGGCTGCCCACCGAGGCGGAGTGGGAGTACGCGGCCAAGGGACCGGAAGGACGTCCCTACCCGTGGGAGGGCGGGTTCGACCCTGAGGCCGCCAACACCCGGGAGTCGGGCGTGCACACCACCACCCCCGTCGGCGCCTTCCCGGCAGGACAGGCGCCGTTCGGCGCGCACGACATGGGCGGCAACGTGGAGGAGTTCACCGCCGACGACTACGTCCCCTACCCGGGCGGCGAGCACATCGCCGATCACCTGGTCGAGACGATGGGCACCTACCGCGTGGCCCGCGGCGGCAGCTTCGCCCGCTTCGGCGACCTCACCCGCACCCGCCGCCGGCACGGAGCCTTTCCCGGGCCGCTGTACCCGGTGGGCTTCCGGCTCGCCACCGGCGAGCGCCCCTCATGAGCGGGACACTGAGGACCGGGCCGAGGACGCCCGGGGCCACGGACACCGCGACAGCCGGCGCCGCGACACCGCCGATGCCCCCGGGGCGGGCCGGACTCGCGCCCCCGCCGCCCGGACTCGCCGGCATCACGCGGGCACTGGCCGTCCGTGCCCCCGACCGGGCCGGCATCGAGGCGCCCTTCGCCCCGCTGGAGCGGCGGGCCCTGCGGCTGCTGCCGCGGCTGGCCACGCTGCGGACCGCGGTGGGGGCCACTCCGCTGGTGCCCGTGCCCAGCCGAGGCGGGCGGGGCACCGTGTGGCTGAAGACGGAGGCCGCCAACCTGACCGGAACCGTCAAGGCCCGTACCGCGTACGCCCTGTTGTGCGCGGCGGTGGCCCGGGCCGGCACCCGCGGCGTGCGGCTGGCCGAGTACTCGGGCGGTTCCCTCGCCCTCTCCCTCGCGGAGATGTGCGCGGAGCTCGGCCTCGACCTGCACCTGGCCGTGCCGCACGGCGCGCCCGAACGTCTCGTCGGCACCCTGCGCAGGCACGGCGCGCTGGTCTCGTACGGATCCGAGGGCACCGGCTTCCTCGGCGCGATGGAGGAGGCCGTACGCATCGCCGCCCGCGAGGAACGCCGGCTGCTCCTGCAGCACTGCGCCCCCGAGGCGGTCGCCGTGCACCGCGAACGCACCGGCACCGAGATCACCGCCCGGCTCACCGCGGAAGGCGTACGACCCCTCGCGCTCGCGGCGGCGGTCGGCTCCGCCGGCACGCTCGTCGGCACCGCGCAGGCCCTGCGCACCCGCTGGCCGGACTGCCCGGCCATCGCCGTCTTCCCCGAGGAGGCGCCCTACGGCGACGGCCGCGCCCCCGACGGCACCCGCCGCATGAGTGGCACCGGCGGCCTCGGCCACGGCCTGAAACAGCCGCTGCTGGCCCCGTACGAGGACGACTTCACCTTCGCGCGGACCGGCTACGCCGAGGCGCTGGACGCCATGCGGCACCTGCGTCGCACCCAGCAGATCGCCGTCTCCAGCAGTGCCGCGGGCGCCTGGCTCCACGCGTCCCGCATCGTCGACCAGGCTCCACGCGGCAGCCACGCGGTGGCCGTCGCCGCCGGCCGCGGAACAGCTGAGGAGTGGGCCCATGCCACCGACCACTGACACACCGACCACGGACACAACGGCCGCTGACACACCGGTCACTGACGCAAGGGCCGCTGACACCCCGGCCACCGGCACACCGGCCACCGGCACCCCCTCCGGCTACCGCGCATACCGGCGGATCGTCGCCGACTCCTTCGGAAACTGGTACGGCGAGGGCCGTGACTCGTGGACCGGAGCCGAGACCAACGACCGGGTGACCCGGTTCGCCCTCGCCCAGGCGCCCGCAGCCACCCGGCCGGGGCGCCGTCGGATCCTGGACGTCGGCTGCGGCCGCGGCCGGCAGACCACCGAGCTCGCCGAAGGACTCGACGCCCACGCCACGGGACTGGACCTGCTGGACGTGTGGGACGCCCCGCCACCCGCACGCGGCGAAGTCCAATTCCGCCAGGGCGACTTCCTGGAGGTCGCGGAAACCGGCCTCGACCTCGTCGTGGACAACGGCTGCCTGCACCACCAGCGCCGCGCCGACTGGCCCGTCTGGGCCGCCCACGGCGCCGGCCTGCTGCGCCCCGGCGGCATGCTCGTCGTCAGCGTGTTCCTCAGCCCCGACGGCGAGATCGCCGAACTCCCCCTGGCCGACGGCCGGCTGAACTGGTGGCTGACCGAACAGGCCGTCACCGACCTGTACACCGGCGCCGGGCTCACCCCCGCGGACCGCCTGGTGATCGACCGGAACTTCCGGTACCAGGGCCACTGGCTCGAGTACCTGGCGCTGTCGTTCCGCAGAACCGACGGATGACCTCCGTCGCCGTGACCCGTTTCCCGTGAAGGGACCGACCATGCTCAAGGAAATCGACCTGGAACGGCCCGGCAGCCGGGAGCACCTGCGCGCCGCCCTGCGCGACGGGTTCTTCCTCGTCCGCAACACCGTTCCGGAAAGCCTCCTGGACGAGGCGTACGCCTTCCTGCGCGCCTTCTTCGCGCTGGACGCCGAGGCGAAGAAGACATGCCGGACACCCGGCAGCAACGGCCAGTCCGGCTACACCCCGCCGCTGGTGGAGCACGCGGAGAAGGGCTCGGTACCGGACTGGAAGGAACTCTTCCACTGGGGTGCGCCGCTGCCCGGGCACCACCCCCTGCGCGTCCGCTACCCCGCCCGCTACCCCGACCCGTACTTCCCCGACCACCTGGTGCCCGGCATCGGCTCCGCGCTGCGCGAACTGCATCTGCGCATGCTGCGCTTCCAGCACGACGTCGTACGGGCCCTCGCCGACGCGCTGGGCGCCCACCCCGACTACTTCGCCGACATGCTGGAGGACGGCCCCGTCGTCAACCGGGCCACCTGGTACCCGCCGATGGACCAGGCCCCCTCCGACCGCCATGTGTGGGCGGTGGAACACCAGGACTTCGACCTGATCACCGCCCTGCCGAGGGCGACCTCGGCGGGCCTGGAGGTCCTGGTCGACGGCGAGTGGACCGCCGTGGACGCCCCGCCCGGCCACGCCGTCGTCAACGTCGGCATGGTCCTCGACCGCCTCACCAACGGCCTGGCCCGAGCCGCCGTCCACCGTGTCGTGGCCCGCCCCGGCCAGCAGGAGGGCCGCCTGTCCATCGTCCAGTTCTGCCACCCGGCCCCCTGGACGACCCTCACCCCGCTGCGCGTCCCTGGCGCCGAAACGGCGCCCCAACGCTTCGCCACCCTCACCGCGGACGAACTCTTCCAGCGCACGATGTACCGCATCAACCGCCTGGACACCCCGCCCGTCCCGGCCACGGCACGATGACCGGCGCCCACTCGCCCCGGGCGACACGAACGACGACTCCGCTTCCTCCCGTACCCGACGAGGCGCCCACCACGAAGCCTCCGGGTCTGCGCGGGGTGCCGGGCGCGGACGGCACCGGCTCGGCGGGGCCCGACTCCCCTCCGCCGCGGCGCGGTGCGCCCCGTAGTGTCCGCCGCGCCCTCGATGGCGTCCGCCGCAGCCCCCGCACCCCACGACCCTTAGCCGCCCCCTCCCTCCTCCGGCTGATCCGCGAGGACCTCCAGGCGGTCCTCGACCGCGACCCGTCCTGCTCGGGCCGGCTGGAGGCGTTGCTGCACGCGGGCTGGCAGGGGCTCGCCCTGCACCGGCTGGCCCACCGCCAGTACACGCGCGGACGCCGGCTGCGGGCCGCCGCGCTGACCCGAACGGCCCGGGTGCTGACCGGCATGGAGATCCACGCGGGTGCCCATATCGGCCGACGGGCGTTCATCGACCACGGCTTCGGCGTCGTCATCGGCGAAACCGCCGTCGTCGGCGACGACGTGACGCTGTATCACGGCGTCACCCTCGGCTCCCGCGGCTGGGTGCGCGACAGCGACGGCGCCAGCCGACGACACCCCGTCCTGGGCGACCGCGTCCTCATCGGCACGGGCGCCTCGGTGCTGGGCCCGGTGACCGTGGGCGACGGCTGCCGCATCCCCGCCCACGCCCTGGTCCTGCACGACCTGTCCCCGACCGCCGCCCCCCGCCGACCCACCCACGGCACCGACGGCCCGCCCAGGTCCGCCGGCTCACCCCCACGCCCCTGAAGCGCCCTCTCGGGCCCCCGCACCCCACGCCCACCCCGCCACCGGACCCACCCCGACCGAAGGACCCGCCTTGACCACCACCAGCACCGGCACCCCCGCCGGCGACACCGTACGCGACACGATCGTCATCGGCTCCGGCCCCGCCGGCTACACCGCGGCCCTCTACACCGCCCGCGCCCAGCTGAACCCCCTCGTCTTCGCCGGCTCCCTCCTCGTCGGCGGCGCCCTGACCACCACCACCGAGGTGGAGAACTTCCCCGGCTTCCCCGAAGGAGTCATGGGCCCCGACCTGATGGACCGGATGCGCGAGCAGGCCGAACGCTTCGGCGCCGAGATCGTCGACGACGACATCACCGCCGTCGACCTCACCGGCCCCGTCAAGACCGTCACCGACTCCACCGGCACCCGGCACCACGCCCGCACGGTGATCGTCGCCACCGGCTCCCAGCACCGGAAACTGAACCTCCCCCGCGAGGACGAACTCTCCGGCCGTGGTGTCTCCTCCTGCGCGACCTGCGACGGCTTCTTCTTCAAGGACCGTGACATCGCGGTCGTGGGCGGCGGCGACACGGCGATGGAGGAGGCCACCTTCCTCACCCGCTTCGCCCGGTCGGTGACGGTCGTCCACCGCCGCGACACCCTGCGCGCCTCGAAGGTCATGCAGGACCGCGCCTTCAACGACCCGAAGATCCGCTTCGCCTGGAACAGCGAGGTCACCGCCCTGCACGGCGAGGACCGGCTCAGCTCCCTGACCCTGCGCGACACCGTCACCGGCGAGGACCGCACCCTCCCCGTGACCGGCCTGTTCGTGGCCATCGGCCACGACCCCCGCACCGACCTGTTCAAGGGCCAACTCGCCCTGGACGACGCCGGTTACATCAAGGTCGACCACCCCACGACCCGCACCGGCGTCCCCGGCGTCTTCGCCGCGGGCGACGCCGTGGACCACCTCTACCGCCAGGCCGTCACGGCCGCGGCCACCGGCTGCGCGGCGGCCCTGGACACCGAACGCCACCTCGCCGCAACCACCACCGACTGAAGGGAAGTTCCCGCAGCTCCCCCGCCACTCAGCGACGGCAGGAGTACCCGGGGCCACCGTAGAAGAAAGACCGGGTGCTGTCGGTTCCTTGCTGCGGCTCACCACCCCTGAAGGGCGTAGTCGTCAGGGTCTGTTCCCGCGGCCGGGGGATCGTCTGCGCTCGGCGTACGACCCCGCGAACGGCCTGCACCGGGCGGCTCCGCCCGCCCAGGATCCGACTGGTACGGGAGGGGCGTGGGAAGTGGGTGCGCGCCCTCTGAATGCCTCGTGCTTCCGTGCGTACAAAAGGAACTTCGCACTCCAGGGTTCCGGACCACTTCAGTCCCTACTGTGGCCAGGGAGACTGAGGGGGACGGGGATGGATCTCACCAAGCAGGAGCGCCGGGCTCGACGTCGATTCGGCGTCATTCCCAAGTGGTTCGAACTGCTCTGCATCTGTGCGGCCACCATCGCCGCCGGGTTCTTCGGCGGCCGGGAGACGGTGGTCAGGGCCGACGACCCGAAGCCGGCCGTGACCGTCACGGCGACGGCCACGGCGACGGCGACGATCACGGCGACGCCGGGGGACGGCCTGTACACCGTGAGCGAGCCGCCGTCCACGGGCGGTGCCTCTCCGGCGGGGCTCGGGCCCGGAAGCGTGTACCTCGCGGACCGCGAGCTGATCGACAGCGTGGGGGACGTCAGCGTGGTGCCCGTGACCATGGCAGGGACCCACTACGCGAAGAGCGTCCGGCTCGGCTGCGACAGCTCGGGCGAGAGCGGTGTGTACAGCACCAGCGGATACTCGCGGCTGACGGCGAAGGTCGGCATCCTCGCCGACTCGCACAACGCGATCGGGTCGGTGGGGTCGGTCCAGGTGGCAGGCGCGGCCGGGAATCCGATCGGCAAGGAGCTGACCATCCGCTCCAGCGCCGTCCAGGACCTCACGGTCGACATCTCCGGCCAGGACCAGATCCGTATCACCTGCGTGATGACCAAGTCGGGCGACGAGTCCGCGACCTACTTCTACAGCGGGCTGGGCGACGCCGAACTGTCCTGAGGGACGGCAGACGAGGGGATGGGGAGTGGCCGGGTATCCAGCGGTCGACGCGGTTGTCTTCACCGCGCTCGGCAAGGAGTACAAGGCGGTGCGGGAGCACCTGGACGGGCCGTTCACCGAGTACGACGTCGGCGGCGCCCTGTTCGAACTCGGTGTCTTCGGCGGTCGGCACGCCGCCCGGAAGGTGCTGTGTCACGAGACCGGGCCGGGGAACGCGGCCGCCGCCGTGCTGGTCGAGCGCGCCGTGCGGGCGTTCAGGCCGCGGTACATCTTCTTCGTCGGCATCGCGGGCGGACTGAAGGACGCCGCGCTCGGAGACGTGGTCGCCGCCCGGTTCATCTACGACTACGAGAGCGGCAAGGACCTGGCGGACGGCTTCCGGCCGCGGATGAGCACCCATCTGTCGGCCTTCGACCTCGTCCAGCGGGCCCAGTCGGTCGCCCGGGAGGACGACTGGACACGCCGGATCAGAAGCCCCCTGGCCGGCACCGTCCCGCAGGCGCATGTGAAACCCCTGGCCGCAGGCTCCAAGGTGGTGGCGGCCGAGCGCTCGGCCACGGCCCGGCTGCTGGCCCGCCACTGCGGCGACGCGGTCGCGGTCGAGATGGAGGGCTTCGGGTTCCTGCAGGCGGCGTACGTCAACGCGGGCGTGGGCGCCCTCGTCGTCCGGGGGATCTCCGACCGGCTCTCCGACAAGGGCGACGACAACGACCGGGTCTGGCAGCCGGCCGCCTCCCGCCACGCGGCCGCGTTCACCTTCGAGGTGCTGGATCGTCTCGCTGCTTCCACCGCCGGGTCCGCCTCCCCCGCGGAGGGGCTGGGGCGGAGCGTGGGGGAGATGCGTACGACCCGGCGGGCCGGTGGAGGATCCACGATCGGCTTCGGGCCCGGCACGGTCGTGGTCGTCTCCGGTGACGGAGCGATCGAGCGCTGGGACCTGCACTCCGGGGAGGACCTGGGGGGTGTCCCCGGTGGGGGCGCGCTGCGGGCGGGCCACCAGGCCATCGTCTCCCCGGCCCGGCACAGCGTCGTCGTCGCCCGGCCGAAGAGTCTGGACCTCGTCCATTTCACGGGGCGGGGCAGCGAGCACCAGCGACGGTCGGTCCCGCTGGGCGGGGAGGAGTTCCTCGTCACCAGCGGAGGAGAGCTGTTCGCGACCCACGACCGGCGGCGCCTCGCGCTGCGCGGGTTCGACGACGGCCGCATCCTCGGGGAGGTCCCCTGCCCCGCGGGCCTCGCGACGGCGTCCATCAGCGCCGACGGCTCGGTGGTGGCCATGGCGACCACGAACCGGGTGCACATCCACCGCGAGGGCGCACCGCGCGCCGAGAAGAGCATCCGCAACTGGCTGGAGATCGTCAGGCCGGGCTGCGCGCTCGCCGTCTCCCCGTCGGGCGGGTTCGTCGCCTGCGCGACCTTCCGGGAGCTGATCGTCTGGCGGACCGCCGACGACACGGTGGTACTGCAGCGTGAGTTCCGGGGCCGGGAGAGCGCGGACGCGCTCGGTGCCCACGGCATGCGGCTGGTGTGCACCGACGAGGGCCGCGTGCTGTGGCTCAGGCGCGGCCTGCTGTCGGAGGTGACCGACCGCCCGGAGATCCGGCACCTGGAACAGGCCGGACGCTACGACGACTTCGCCGTCCACCACGACGGGGACCTGCTGGCGGCCGTGGGCGCCGGGGAACTGGTCCGGGTGTGGCGATGGCACGGCCGGGTCACCGCCCGCTCAGCCGACGTGGCCGCCCAGTGACCGCTTCGCCACCCGCGCCAGATGCCCCGCGAACACGGCCTCCGCGTCCGGCGTGAGCGTCCTGAGCGCCACCAGTGCCGTGATGACGACGTCGCAGAGCTCGCTCTCCACGTCCTCCCAGGTGTGGCTCGTGCCCTTGCGGGGGTTCTGGCCGGTCGCGCCGATCACCGCCTGGGCCGCCTCGCCGACCTCCTCAGAGAGCTTCAGCATGCGCAGCAGCAGGCCTTCGCGGCCGGACACGGGCTGGTCCGCCTCCAGCCAGGTCCACAGGGCGTCGACGGTGGGCCAGAGGTCGGGAGGGCGCGGTTCGGCGTTCATGGGCGCAGCCTGCCATCGGCCACCCCCACCCAAACGCCCGCTACTCGAACAGCGCCTCCTGTTCGCCCTCCTCCCGCTTCCGCAGCCGCTGGTTGCGCAGTCCCACGACCACCGCGGTGACCGCCGCCGTCACGCCCAGGGCGGCCGGGACCATCCAGCCGCGGTTGACGGTGTGGCCGAGGGCGTGGTCCAGGGAGAGGCGGCCCGGCCCGGTGATGGCGAGGCCCGCCGCGGTCAGGCCCAGCGTCGCCGCGTACTCGTAGCCGCCGCCCTGGTTGAAGAAGCCGTTCGGGGTGTGCACCGCGGCCGCGCCCGCCATCCCGCCGGCCGCCGCGGCGCCCGCCGCCGGGGTGGCCAGGCCGAGCGCCAGCAGGGTGCCGCCGCCCGCCTCGGCGAGGCCCGCCGCCGTCGCGCTGGCCTTGCCCGGCGCGTAGCCGACGGACTCCATGAACTGGCCGGTGCCCTCCAGACCGTGGCCGCCGAACCAGCCGAAGAGTTTTTGCGCGCCGTGCGCCGCGAGCACCCCGCCGGTGCCCAGCCGGAGCAGCAGCAGGCCCAGATCGCGTCGGTCGTAACAGGTCACGGTGACTCCCTGAGCAGACAGCAGGAACACCCCCACGTGTTTCCACCGTCGCACTCCTCACACCGGACCGGCCGCTCGTGGGCGCCGTTCGGGTGGCGGGGGCGGGAGGGCGGTGTGACGCTGTCCCGTATGACGATCCAGACCGGAAAGCTGACGGACCCGGCCGTCCGGGCCTTCGTCAGCGCTGTCAACGGCAACGACGAGCAGGCCTTCATGAGTCTCCTCACCGCGGACGCGACCATGTCGGACGACGGCTCCGAACACGACCTCACCCAGTGGATCGACCGGGAGATCTTCGCCTCCCGGGGACACATGGACGTCGTCAACGAGTCGAACGGCGGTCACGACCTCGTCGTCAACTACCGCAACGACACCTGGGGCGAGATGCGCACCAGATGGCACTTCGACGTCACGGACGACGGCCACATCTCCCGCTTCGAGACCGGCCAGGCGTGACGTACGGCAGCACGCCGAAGGGCCGCCCACCCCGTCGGTGAGCGGCCCCTGTGAGGACGTACGGAAGGCTCAGTACCCCTGGCCGCCCCCGGACACCGCCGGCTCCGGGTACGCGCGGCCGCCGGCCTGCTCGGTCAGCGTGATCTGACCGGCCTTGATGGTCGCCAGGCGCGGGGCGCGGCGGGCGATGGACGAGTCGTGGGTGACCATGATGAAGGTCAGCCCGTACTCGTGCCAGAGGCCTTCCAGCACCTCCATGATCTCGTCGCGCATGCCCTCGTCGAGGTTGCCGGTCGGCTCGTCGGCGAGCAGGACCTTCGGCTTCTTCACCAGCGCGCGGGCGATCGCGACACGCTGCTGCTGGCCGCCGGAGAGCTCGGACGGGGCGTGGCTGAGGCGCTCGCCGAGGCCGACCGAGCGCAGGGCCTCCGCGGCCCGCTCGCGCCGCTCCGCAGGCTTCACACCGAGCGGGACGAGGGCCGTTTCGACGTTCTCCTGCGCGGTCAGCGTCGGGATGAGGTTGAAGGACTGGAAGATGATGCCGATCTTCTCGGCGCGCAGCCGGGTCAGCTTGGCCTCGCTGATCCGTGCGAGGTCGACGCCGTCCAGCTCGACGCTGCCCTCGGTCGGGCGGTCCAGGCCGCCGATCATCTGCAGGAGGGTGGACTTGCCGCCGCCCGTGGGGCCCTGGATGACGAGCTGGTCGCCGTCCTCGATGGTGAGGTCGACACCGCGCAGTGCCTCGATGGTCTCCTTGCCCCGCGAGTAGCGCTTGGTGACGCCGGTCAGTCTGTACATGGGTTGCTCCGTAGCCGCGAAGAGAAGTCAGGAAGAAGCCGGAAGAGGGGGAGGGGGCGCCGCGTTCCGGGGGGAAGGAGGCGCGGCGCCCCTGCACGGGGGGTGTTACGAGACGCTGCGCAGGGCGTCCGCCGGGCGCATCCGGGAGGCGCGCCAGCCGCCCATCGCGCCGGCGATCAGACCGCCGGCCACCGCCAGGCCCACCGCGAGGGCGATGGTGGTGACGGAGACGGGCGCCGAGAGGGCGATCTCCATGGTGTTGGACGCGGACTGGCCGCCCGGGCCGCCGCCACCGCCGGGGCCGCCGGGGCCGCCGCCACCGGTGTTGCCGAGCTCGGCCGTCAGCTTCGGGCTGATCGCGGTCACCGCGTAGGCGGCCGCCAGGCCCAGGGCGATGCCGAGGGCGCCGCCGAGCAGACCGTTGACCATGGACTCGCCGACGACCTGCCGGGTCACCCGGCGGCTCGGCCAGCCGAGCGCCTTCAGGGTGCCGAACTCACGCACCCGGCGGGACACGGCCGAGGAGGTGAGCAGCGCGGCCACCAGGAACGCGGCGGCGAGGACGGCGATGGACAGCCACTTGCCGACGCTGGTGGCGAGGTTGGAGGCGGTGGACAGGGAGCCGGAGACGGTCTCGGCCAGGTCGGCGGAGGTGGTCACCGTCGTACCGGAGATGTTCTTCTGGATCGTCGCCTTGACCGCGTCGATCTGCGTGGAGTCGGTCGCCTTGACGTAGATCGTGGTGACCTGGTTCTTCGCGTCGGCGAGGGTCTGGGCCTGCTTCAGGGGCAGGTAGACGTCGGTGGTGGACTCGCTGCTCTCGGGCGTCGCGATACCGATGATCTTGTACTTGGTGCCGGAGATCTTCAGGGTCGAGCCGACCTTGTACTTGTTCTCCTTCGCGTACGACTTGCTGACGACGGCGACCTTCGCGTCGGTCTGCGCGGAGGTGAAGGTCTTGCCCGAGGTGATCTTCGAGCCGGCCAGCGGGCCGAGGTCCTGATCGGTGACGTCCACTCCGGCCACGGAGTAGGAGTTCACGTCGAAGGAGGCGCCGCCGCCCTGCACCTGCGGGGCCGCGGTGGAACCGCTGTTCCCGCCGCCACCGGGGCCGCCCTGGCCGCTGTTGCCGCTGCCGCTTCCGCTGGAGCTCTGCGCCTTGCCCTGGGTGAAGGAGCCGTCGACCTTGGTGACGTTCAGGGTGAGCGCGCCGACCGCGGACGCCACACCCTTCTGCTTGGCGACCTGCGTCACCAGCGAGGACTTCAGGGCCTGACCGCCCTGAGTCATCACCCGGTCGGAGCTCTGCTCGGTGTCGTCGTCGTTCGACTTCGCGTCGAACTCGAATCTGGGCTGGCCGGAGCTGTTGCTCGAGGGCGCCGTGCGGGCCTTGGTGACCGTCATGTCGGTGCCGAGGCCGTACAGCGACTGCAGGACCTTGTCCTGCGCCTTCGTCATACCGGCCGACACCGAGCTGACGGTGATGACCAGGGCGATACCGAGCGCCAGACCCAGTGCGATGACCAGGGCCGCCTTCTTGCGCCGGCCCAGCTCGCGCTTGAGATAGATGCCAAACATCCCGTTCCTCGAAGGTTCTTGGCGCCCGCTGTGGGCGCGGCATCAAACTAGGGACGAACCTTTGAGGCCGACTGAGTAAAAGATGTGTGAGAACTGAGAATGAAGGCCGGTTTTCGGCCGCTGGATCAGAATTCGTTCAGACAGCTGATTCCTAAGCTGTGGAGGGGATTTTCCCAGGTGGAGGGGGTTGGATACGCACAGGATCGCCTTGTACGGTCCCGCCGTGCACGCAATTTCACGCCTTTCCCGGCGCTCCCTCCTCGCGCTCGCCGCGGCGGCCCCGCTCGGTGTTCCGGCCGCCGCCCCCGCCTCGGTGGTCGGCGGTGCGCGACTCGCCCGGGACGGAGTCCAGGCGACGGTGACCGCCGGACTGCCGAAGAAGCTCACCGCCCGGGCCTGGCTGCTCGCCGACCACGACAGCGGAGAGGTGCTCGCCTCCTACCGCGCGCACGGGCGCCTCGCGCCCGCCTCCACGCTGAAGATGCTGTTCGCGGACACCCTGCTGGGGAGGTTCGCCCGCACCGAGCGCCACCGGGTGACCGACGCGGACCTGGCCGCCATCCCCGCCGGCTCCAGTCTCGTCGGTCTCAAGCCCGGCATCACCTACACCGTCGAGCAGTTGTGGCAGGGCGTGTTCCTGCGCTCGGGCAACGACGCCGTGCACGTGCTCGCGCTGCTGAACGGCGGGGTCGCGCGGACGGTCGCCGCCATGCAGGCGAAGGCCGCCGACCTCCAGGCCCTCGACACCCACGTCGTCAGCCCCGACGGCTACGACCACACCGGTCAGCTCTCCTCCGCCTACGACCTCACCCTCTTCGCCCGGCACGGCCTGAAGGACGCCGACTTCCGCGCCTACTGCGCCACGAAGGCCGTCGACTTCCCGGCGGGCGGCCGGAGGACCTTCCGGATCGAGAACACCGACCGGTTGCTGTCGGGGACGTACGGGGTGACGTCGTACCGGGGCATGATCGGGGTGAAGAACGGCTACACCAGCCACGCCGGCAACACCTTCACCGGCGCCGCCACCCGCGACGGAAGGACCCTGCTGGTCACGGTGCTGCACCCGGACAGCGGCCACAACGCCGTCTACGAGGAGAGCGCCGCGCTGCTCGACTGGGCTTCGGGAAGGGGAGTTCGGCGGGCGCGGTGGGAAGTCTGGTCGAGCCGCTGAGCGAGGGCGGGGCGAGCGCCTCACCGTCCGCGGCGCCGCACGCCGGGGCACGGGCCGCCGCGGCGGCGGGAGGCGCCGCGCTCGGAGCGGACGGCTGGGGCGGGCTGGGCACCGGGGGAGCGCTGGCGCTGCTGGCGGGCGGGGCGTACGCGCTGCACCGGCGCCGTACGGACCGGACCCGGCCGTCGGACTGATGGTGCGGCAGCCGTCCCACGGTCCCGGTGCGCATCTCGCGGATCCTGCGAGGTCCACCCCCACCCGGTGCCGTGGGACGGCTGCCCTTCCCCCCTCGGTGTGGCTCAAGGAGCGGAGCACAAGTGCTCCAAGTGTGAAGCTCTTGTGTAGGAGAGTTGAGCATAAGTCCGCTACTGGCGGCAATGGGGCGGACGTTGTTATTCCTCTTGTGCAGGTTGTCGCGACTTGGCGTCCCGAACCGGCCCCGCGTACGGCATCGAGGATTCAGGAGACTCGAGGCCCTGTCAGGCCGGCGGCCAGGCGTCGCCCCAGCCGGCGTCCCGCGCCGCCTTGTACAGGTCGCCGTGCTTCTTCGTCACCGTCGTCCGGCCGAGCCGCTCCTCGGCCTCGCACAGGTCGAGCAGGACCTGCCCCTTGCGGATCTGCGGACGCCGCACCACCCGGGAGGGGGCCGGGGAGACGGGAAAGCGGGCGGCGGCGACGTACGAGAACTTCTCGTCCTCGTACGGCAGGGAACCGCCCTTGACCTGGCGGTGCAGCGAGGAGCGGCTGACCCGCGCCGAGAAGTGGCACCAGTCCGCGCCGGGCACGATCGGGCAGGCCGCGCTGTGCGGGCATGGCGCCGCGATCCGGAAACCGGCGGCGATCAGCCGGTCGCGGGCCTCGATCACGCGCGCGTAGCCGTCGGGAGTGCCCGGCTCCACGATCACCACGGCCTGCGCGGCCGAAGCGGCGGCGTCCACGAGGGCGGCCCGGTCGCGGGCGGCCAGCTCGTTCAGCACGTAGGAGACGGTCACGAGGTCGGTGTCCTCGAGCGCCAGGGAAGCGCCGATACGGGCACGCCGCCAGCGGGCTTCCCGCAGCGCCGGGTTCGCGGCGGCCACCTCGCGGCCGAGGGCGAGGGCGGGCTCCGCCCAGTCCAGCACGGTCACCGGGCGCGTCCCCTCCCAGACGGCGCTGACCGCCCAGGTCGCCGCGCCGGTCCCGCCGCCCACGTCGACCTGGGCGGCGGGCCGCCACTCGGGAGCCGCGTCCGCCAAGGCCTCCAGCGCCGCGCGCACCGCCTCGAAGGTCGCCGGCATCCGGTAGGCGGCGTACGCGGCGACGTCCGCCCGGTCGCGCAGGATCGGGGCGTCGGTCGGGGTGGCCCCCCGGTAGTTGGCGATGAGCCGCTCGACGGCCTGTGCGGCCTGCCGGGGAGGGAGACCGTCGAGAAGCTCTCCGAGGGCGGCACGGAGGGTTTCGGCGGTGGAGGGAGAGACGTTCACGGGGAGATTTTCTCAGCTGCCCGGATCTGCACTCGCCCCGGCCACGGGTCCGCACCCACTCGGCCACCGGGAACCGCACTCACCGCACCGCCCTGGCGACACGCGTCCCCGCCGCAGCCCGGGGAGAACTGTCCGGCCGTCGCCGTACCGGGTGCACCGTGTTCGCCAGCAGGACGACGAACGTGTCCGTCGCCCGGTCCAGGACCAGGGACGTTCCGGTGAAGCCGGTGTGCCCCGCCGCGCCGCGGCCCGCGAGCTCGCCCATGAACCACGGCTGGTCCACGGCGAACCCCAGCCCCGGCGGGGCCAGCAGCAGGTCCACGAAGTCGGGGCCGAGGACGCGGGCCGGGCCGTAGGAACCGCCCGCGAGCAGGGTGCGGCAGAACACGGCCAGGTCGCGGGCCGTGCCGAACAGGCCCGCGTGCCCGGCCACCCCGCCCAGCGCCCACGCGTTCTCGTCGTGGACCACACCCCGCAGCATCCCCCGGTCCGCCTTCGCCCACGGCCGCCGCTGGTCCTCGGTGGCCGCCGCGCCCGCACACGGCCCGAAGCCGGTGGACGTCATCCCCAGCGGCCGGGTGATCCCCTCGTGCACCAGGACGTCGAGGGTGCGGCCGGTGAGGCGCTCCAGGAGCTGCTGGAGGAGGAGCATGTTCAGGTCGGAGTAGACGTACGTGCCCGGCTCGCCGACCGGGGCCTCCGCCCGCAGCAGATCCAGGCGCTCGATGCCGTCCGCGCAGTCGTACAGCGGCAGCTCGGGACGCAGCCCCGAGGTGTGGGTGAGCAGCTGACGGACGGTGAGGCCATGGGCGGCGGCCCCGAGGAAGTCCGGCAGATAGGCGCCGACGCGGGCGTCGATGCCGAGCGTGCCCCGCTCGATCTGCTGCACCGCCGCCACCGACGTGAACAGTTTGGTGAGGGAGGCCAGGTCGAAGGGGGTGCCGACGGTCATCCGGACCCGGCCGGCCGGCGGCAGCTCCACACCCGCGTCGCGCTCGGGGTCGTAGGCCTCGTAGCGGACGGCCCACCCCGCCGCCTTCTGCACGGCGATCACCGGACCTCGTCCGGCGACCACCACCGCGCCCGCCGCCCACGGCCGCACACCGGTGGTGAGGTCCACGACGTCGCGCACGAGGAGCCGCGTCTCCTCGGGGTCGAGCCCCGCCCGCTCCGGGGTGTCGACGCGCAGTCTCGGTGCGCTCAGCTCTCCGCTCCTTCCGTCCCTGTGTTCCGCCAGGGACGGCACATTCCCACGAAGCAGGTCAGCGCCACCAGCGCGGCCGCCAACTGGACGACGGCCATCGGGACGGCGGTGTGCTCGCCTGCGATCCCGACGAGCGGGGAGGCGACCGCGCCGATCAGGAAACTCGACGTACCGAGGAGCGCCGAGGCGGACCCGGCGGAGTGACGGACGCGCAGCAGCGCGAGGGTCTGGGCGTTGGGCAGGGCGAGCCCCATCGCGGACATCAGCACGAACAGGGCCACCGCCACCGGGGCGAGGCCCACCCCGCCGAAGGTGCCCGTCGCCATCAGCAGCAGCGCGGCCGCGGCCAGCGCCACCACGGTCAGACCGGCGGCCAGCACCCGGTCCAGCCGGACCCGGCCCACCAGCACCTTGCCGTTGATCTGCCCGACCACGACCAGGCCCACCGAGTTCACGCCGAACAGCACGCCGAACAGCTGCGGCGAGGCACCGTAGATCTCCTGCACCACGAACGGCGAGGCGGAGATGTACGCGAACAGCGCGGCGAACGCGAAACCGCCGGTCAGCATGTAGCCGGTGAAGGGCGGGTCGGCCAGCAGCCGGCGCATCGAGCGCAGCGCCTCGCCGACCCCGCCCGCGTGCCGCTCGGCGGGGTCCAGTGTCTCCGGGAGCCTCGTCCACACCAGGCCGGCCAGCGCCACCCCCACCACCGTCAGGACCGCGAACACGCCCCGCCAGTCCGTCACGCGCAGGATCTGCGAGCCGATCAGCGGCGCCACCACCGGCGCCACCCCCGAGACCAGCATCAGGGTGGAGAAGAAGCGGGCCATCGTCACACCGTCGTACAGATCACGCACGACGGCCCGCGCGATCACGATCCCGGCCGCGCCCGCGAGCCCCTGGACCAGCCGGAAGGCGATCAGCAGTTCCACGGTGGGGGCGAGGGCGCACAGCACGGTCGCCACGACGTACACCGCGAGCCCGGCGAGGAGCGGCCTCCTGCGGCCCCACCGGTCGCTCATCGGGCCGACCACCAACTGCCCCAGCGCCATGCCGGCCAGACAGGCGGTCAGCGTGAGCTGCACGGTCGCGGCGGGCGCGTGCAGCACGCGGGTGACCTCCGGCAGCGCCGGGAGGTACATGTCCATCGACAGCGGGGGAGTGGCGGTCAGGCCGCCCAGGACGAGGGTGACGAGCAGACCGGTCCGGCGCCGCGCGCGCACCGACGGCGGCACGACCGTGGTCGTCTCCGCCCCCACGGGCACCTCGGGTATCGCCCCGCCCTCGGGCATCCGGCAGCCCCTCCCTGTCCGACATCTCCGCCACCTATGCTCTCAGCTCGAACAGAGTGCCGGTACAGGACGAGGGACGGGCGGGGTATGACGACGGACACGGTGCGGTGGGGGATCCTGGCGACGGGCGGCATAGCCGCCGCGTTCACGGCGGACCTGATCGACCTGCCGGACGCGGAGGTCGTGGCGGTCGCCTCCCGCACCGAGACCGGCGCCAAGGCGTTCGGCGAACGCTTCGGCATACCGCGCGCCTACGGCGACTGGGCGGCCCTCGCGGCGGACGAGGACATCGACGTCGTCTACGTCGCCACCCCGCACTCCGCGCACCGCGCGGCCGCCGGACTCTGCCTCGAGGCCGGGCGCAACGTGCTCTGCGAGAAGGCCTTCACGCTCGACGTCCGTGAGGCCGAGGAACTCGTCGCGCTGGCCCGGGACCACGACCGCTTCCTCATGGAAGCCATGTGGATGTACTGCAACCCGCTGATCCGCCGCCTCACCGCCCTGATCGACGACGGCGCCATCGGCGAAGTCCGCACCGTCCAGGCCGACTTCGGCCTCGAGGGCCCCTTCCCGCCCTCGCACCGGCTGCGCGACCCCGCCCAGGGCGGCGGCGCCCTCCTCGACCTCGGCGTCTACCCCGTCTCCTTCGCCCACCTCCTGCTCGGCGAACCCACCGGCGTCTCCGCGCAAGCCGCCCTCTCCGCCGAGGGCGTCGACCTCCAGACCGCCCTCGCCCTGTCCTGGGACTCCGGCGCGCTGGCCGCCCTGCACTGCTCGCTCGTGGGCGGCACCGGCACCTCCGCCTCCGTCACCGGTTCGCGCGGCCGCATCGACATCCCGGCCGGTTTCTTCCACCCCGACCGGTTCGTCCTGCACCGCGCCGGGCGCGACGCCGAGGAGTTCACCGCCGACCCGGCCGACGGACCCCGGAACACGCTGCGGCACGAGGCCCGCGAGGTCATGCGCGCGCTGCGGGCCGGCGAGACGGAGTCCCCGCTCGTGCCGCTCGACGGCACCCTCGCGGTGATGCGCACCCTGGACGCCGTACGGGAACTGATCGGGGTGCGGTACCCGCGGGAATGATCCCCGGCGAGACGCGCCGTCTCCCATTGGTACGGTCGAGGCATGGTCACCCAGCCCGCCAGACCCGCCCCCGACACCACCCGGCGCAGTGAGAAGTCCCGCCGCGCGATCTACGACGCCGCCCTCGCCCTCGTCGGCGAGGTCGGCTACCCGAGGACCACGATCGAGGCGATCGCCTCCCGCGCCGGCGTCGGCAAGCAGACCATCTACCGCTGGTGGGGGTCGAAGGCCGACGTTCTGCTGGAGGCGTTCCTCGACCTCAGCGCACAGGCCGCGGAGGAGGCGGGGGCGTCGGAGCAGGAGCCGTACGCCATCCCGGACACCGGCGACCTCGCCGCCGACATCAAGGCCGTGCTGCGGGCCACCGTCGACCAGCTCGGCGATCCCCGGTTCGAGGCCCCCGCCCGCGCCCTGGCCGCCGAGGGCGTGGTCAACGAACAGGTCGGCCGCGCGTACATGGCCAACCTCATGGAACCGAGCATCCAGCTGTACGTCGACCGGTTGCGCTCCGCGCAGGAGGCCGGGCAGGTCCGCCCGGGCATCGACCCGCGCATCGCCCTGGAGTTCTTCATCTCCCCGCTCGCCCAGCGGTGGCTCCAGTACACGGGCCCCATCACGTACGACTACACGGACACCCTCGTCGACTACGCGCTGTACGGTCTCGCTCCCCGCTGACTCCTGCCCTTTGCCCCCATTGGGCACCGCGCACCCCCGATGCGCAGGATGATGGGACCATGAGGCATGCTGGCGGGACGACAGCGATGCGAGGCGATAGATGAGCGCGGAGTTCGGCGGCCCGGGCGGCCTGCGGGGCAAACTCACCCGGTGGCTGCGCGGAAGCGGCCCGACCGGGACCGCCGACGACGGCGGCCGTGAGGCCCTGCTGCTCGCGGCCGCCGGGGCCGGACTGCCCCTCGCGCCCGCCGCGTATCCGGCCGCCGGCTACCGGTGTTCCTGCGACCGGGTCGGCTGTCCGACGCCCGCCCGGCATCCGGTCTCCTTCGCCTGGCAGACGCAGTCCACCACCGACCGCGCCCAGATCGAGCGCTGGGCCCGCCACCAGCCGCAGGCCAACTTCATCACCGCGACCGGCATGACCCACGACGTCCTCGACGTGCCCGTGGAAGCCGGACGTGAGGCCCTCGACCGGCTGCTCGGCTCCGGCATCGAGGTCGGCCCGGTCGCCGAGAGCGACGACGGGCGGCTGCTGTTCTTCACCCTCACCCGCGGCACCCCCGAGGACGAGGACGAGTGGTGGCCGTGCGAACTGGACTGCCACCCCGAGACCATGGACGAACACCCGGGCCTGCGCTGGCACTGCCGGGGCTCGTACGTCCTGGTCCCCCCGGCCCGCCTCCCCGGCGACGACGGCCGGTCGGTGCACTGGGTACGGGGCCCGCAGCACCCGCTGCCGGACCCCCTGAGCCTGCTCGAGATCCTGACGGACGAATGCGCCAGGCACGCGGGGCAGGACCGGGACCAGGCGACGGCGGCCTGGCCGTCGCGCCGGTGACCGGCCGGGCTATTCGCCCTTCGCGCCGGTCAGGCCCTCCAGCCGGCTCAGCACCGACACCTTCCCGCTCCCGGACCCCTTCACCGGGTCCACCGCGATCCCGTCGGCGACGAACTCCATCGTCAGTGACTGCTTGACCTCGCCGGTGGTCAACGCCTGCACACTCTTGTTGGGCGTCGGCACCGACGCCCCGGCCGCGGCGGTCTGCTTGACGTAGTGGTGGCTGCTGAAGAACACCAGCGCCCCGCCGTCCGCCGTCCTGAGCGCCAGCGGCGCGAATCCGCCGTTCGTCAGCGGCTCGTCGACGTACTGCTGGACCAGCCCCGGCTTCTCCGCGTTCTTCGCGCGGGCGGCACGCAGCTCGCTGGTGTACGCCCCGTCCGCGAAGGCACTCCCGCCGTTCTTCAGGTAGGCGGTGTAGTCCTCGCTCAAGTCCTGCGGGGTACGGGCCAGTCCGGCGGAGTCGGCCGGTACGGCCTCCGCCCAGCCGTCCTTGTCCTTGGTGAACTCCGGCAGCGCGCCCGGCGCCACCAGCGTCAGATACGTCGCCCGCCACGGCTCGGACAGGTCACCGCGGGTGAACACCAGCAGCCAGCGCGCGCCGCCGCCCTTGTTGGACCGGGCGTCGGCGACGAACCAGCGCGGCCAGCCCGCCTTCTTGGGGATCGTGTAGGTGACGTCCGACAACGCCAGCGGGGTGTGCTGCGGGTTGCCGCCAGGGTTGTTGGCGTGTCCGGCCTTCAACCGCGCCGCGTCGATGGCCCGCAGGGCGCCGGTGGTGTGCCCGGCGTCCAGGGAGGCGTCGTACGCCTTGTCGGCCGCGTTGTACGCGGTCGTGAACTGCTTCAGCGCCTTCGCGGCCTCCGCACGGGTGGCCGCGGGAAGCACCTCACGTTCCCCGTGGACCACCACACAGCCGCTCGTCGTCAACGACAGAGCGGTCACCGAGGCCGCGATCAGCGTTCTCCGGTCAGGCCCGCGGAACCTGCGAGTGCCGTGATCCCTGGTCGTCCGGTGCGTCATCAGGTGCCTTCACCTTCCCCTTCCCGGAGGCGAACCCTACCGGGACGAGGAACAGCGCGAGCGTCGGGACCAGGTACAGCAGCCACACCGTGACCTGGACAACGGTCGGATCGGGCTGGAAGTTGAACACCCCCTTCAGCAGGGTGCCGTACCAGCTGTCCGGCGCGATGGTGCCGCTGATGTCGAAGGCCAGGCTGTTCAGGCCCGGGATCCAGTCGGCCTCCTGCAGGTCGTGGAAGCCGTACGCCAGCACGCCCGCGGCAACGACGACCAGCATGCCGCCCGTCCAGGTGAAGAACTTGGCGAGGTTGATCCGCAGGGCCCCGCGGTAGAACAGCCAGCCGAGCAGGACCGCCGTGCCGAGGCCGAGGGCCACACCGATCAGCGGGCGCGGGGTGCCGTCACCGGCCGCGTGCACCGACGCCCACACGAACAGGGCCGTCTCCAGGCCCTCCCGGCCGACGGCGAGGAACGCGGTGGCCACCAGCGCGCCCGTGCCCATCGCCAGGGCGGCGTCCAGCTTGCCGTGCAGCTCGGACTTCAGGTGCCGGGCGGTGCGCCGCATCCAGAAGACCATCCAGGTGACCAGTCCGACCGCGAGGACCGACAACGACCCGCCGAGCGCCTCCTGCGCCTGGAACGTCAGTTCCTGGGAGCCGAATTCGAGCACGCACCCGAAGCCCATCGCGATGAGCACGGCGACGGCGACACCGGCCCACACCGGCTTCAGGGCGTCCCGGCGCTCCGTCTTCACCAGGTAGGCGATGAGGATGCAGACCACGAGCGAGGCCTCGAGGCCCTCCCGCAGTCCGATCAGGTAGTTGGAGAACACGGGCTACGCCTCCTTGGAGAACAGCGTCCGGCCCCACCAGTCGTCCTTGTCGCGGACGCCCGGCGGGACGGCGAAGACCGCCGAACCCACGTGCTGGATGTACTCGTTGAGAGCGTCGGTCGCGAGGTTGCGCTGGATGCGGATGAACCCCTCGCGCACGTCCCGCTGGTAGGCGAGGAAGAACAGCCCGGCCTCCAGGCGCCCCAGACCGTCGGTGCCGTCGGTGAAGGAGTAGCCGCGGCGCAGGATCGTCGAGCCGTGGTTGGAGTCGGGGTGCGCGAGCCGGACGTGCGCGTCGGGCTTCATCGCCTTCAGGAACGGCTTGTCGCGCTCCTTGGCCTTGCCGACCGGGGCGCCCTCGCCCTTGTCCCGCCCGAAGACGTCCTCCTGCTCCTGCAACGAGGTCCGGTCCCAGGTCTCGATGTGCATCCGGATCCGCCGGGCGACGAGATACGAGCCGCCGGCCATCCACTCCGGCCCGTCCTGCTCCCCGACCCACACGAACTTCTTCAGCCGGTCCGTCTCGGTGCCGGCGATGTTGCGGGTGCCGTCCTTGAAGCCCATCAGGTTGCGGGGTGTCTGGGCGTCAGGGGTGGTCGAGGAGGTCTTGCCGAAGCCGAGCTGCGACCAGCGCACGGAGACCTTGCCGAAGCCGATCCGGGCCAGGTTGCGGATGGCGTGCACGGCGACCTGCGGGTCGTCGGCACAGGCCTGTACGCACAGGTCGCCGCCGGTGCGGGCGGCCTCGAGGTTGTCGCCGGCGAACTTGGGCAGGTCGACGAGCGCCTCGGGCCGCTGCCCCGTCAGCCCGAACTTCTCGAACAGGGACGGCCCGAACCCGATCGTGAGCGTCAGCCGCGACGGTTTGAGCCCCAACGCCTCGCCGGTGTCGTCCGGCGGGGCCTCGGCGAGCCCGCCGTACGCCCCGTCACCGACGGCCTTCCCGGCGGTCATCCGGCGGGCGGCGGCCGTCCAGTCCTTGAGCATCTGCACGAACTCGGCCCGGTCGTCCGTGTCCACGTCGAACGCGGCGAAGTGCAGCCGGTCCTGGACGGGAGTGGCGATGCCGGCCTGGTTGACGCCGTGGAAGGGGACGGCGGCACCCGTGCCGGCGGCCGCCGGGGAGACGTCGTCGCCGCTGTCGCCCAGCGCCACCGCACTGCCGGCCACGACGGCACCGAGCGCGAGCCCGGCACCGCCCCAGCCGATGAGCGCACGACGGGAGGGAGCGCTGCCGCTCTCCTGGATCCCGGTCGTGTCCTGGGTCTCGGTCATGTTCCCGCCCCTTACTTCACCACGGCCGCGGCGAGCTTCGACAGGGGCTCCGCGAGCGCGTTCACCGCGTCCGAGAGCTCCTTGCGCTGTGCCTCGGTGACCTTGTCGTACGAAACGAAGCCGTTCTGTGCCTTGTCCGTCGCGCCCGACCGGTACTTGTCGAGGACGCTGTTCAGCGCGGCGAACTGCTTGTCCAACTCGGTGGCCAGAGCCTTGTCGTTGACCTGCGCGACCGGCTTCAGCAGCTCGTAGGCCTTCTGCGCGCCCTCGACGTTGGCCTTGAAGTCGGAGAGGTCGGTGTGCGAGTAGCGGTCCTCCTCGCCGGTGACCTTGCCGGTGGCGACCTCGTCGAGCAGCTCCTTGGCGCCGTTGGCCATGGAGGTCGGGGTGATCTCGGCCTTGCCGACCCGCTTCTGCCAGTCCTTCAGGTCGGTGACGAGCTGATCGGCGAGGGTCTTCTCCTGCGCCCCGATCTTCTTGTCCTCCCACAGGGACTTCTCCAGCCGGTGCCAGCCGGTCCACTTCTGGCCGGCCTCAAGACCGTCGGCACGGGTGTCGGTCTTGGGGTCGATGTCACCGAAGGACTCCGCGACCGGCTCGGTGCGCTCCCAGCCGACCCGGGAGGGCGCGAACGCGTTCCGGGCGGCGGTGATGTCACCGGCCTTGATCGCCTTCGCGAAGGTCTCGACGAGCGGGATGGTGGCGTCGGCCTGTTCCTGCGCGTACTCGCGGTACTCGGCGACGGCCTTGTCCAGCTCGGGGTTTCGCTTGGCGGCGGCGCCGCCGGTGACCTTGAGGGACTGCCGGATGCCGGTGCCCTTCATGCCCGGCTTGCAGGCGATCTGGTAGTCGCCCGCCTTCACCTCGGCCGTGACGCGCTGCTTGGTGCCGGGCCCGATGTTCTCCCGCTCGCTGACGATCCGGTCGTCCGGGAAGAGGATGTAGACCTCGGTGACCTTGGAGCCCTTGTTCTCGACGGCGAGTTCGACGTGCCCCGCGGAGATCTGCTTCTTGGTGGTCTTGCACGTGGAGTCGGTGGCGGTCACGCCGATGACGCGGTCGCCGCCCTTCGCGTCGCTCTTGGAAGTGCAGCCCGTGACGGCGGTCAGTGCGGTCACTGCGGCGACGGCGGTGACGACGGACAGTCTGGCGGCTCGCATGCGGGCTCCCGGCAATGGCTGAAAACTACGTAACGAGACTCACCCGAAGTTGGTGAGGCTCACCTAACTTATCCAAGCCTTACCTGTGTGATAACCGTCCGTGCAGTGATTCACCTCTCATAGACGCTGTAAGAGCACGAGATGATCACGGTGACTCAAAACGGACCCCAAGGGACAGTCAAAGGAGATTCAAAGATTCCGCTTGGGTGTGATGAGCGCGGCTCCCGCCCGAAGGAGCGGAAACACCTGGTCCCGGCGAGCGCACGTCTCCCGCGATGCTTCAATTTCCGGGTGACTGATTACGACGTGCTCCGCGTCTTCTGTGCGCCGAACGGCGGCTACGGCAACGAACTGGGCGTGGTCCGCGACGGCTCGGTGCTGCCCGAGCGGGAGGACCGCCAGGCCCTCGCCGCGAAACTGGGCTTCAGCGAGACGGTGTTCGTCGACGACCCCGAGCGCGGGGTCGTCGACATCTACACGCCCACCCTGCGCCTGCCCTTCGCCGGCCACCCCTGCGTGGGCACGGCCTGGCTGCTCGACGTGCCCGAGCTGGTCACCCCGGCCGGGGTGGTGGGCGCCCGCCTGGACGGGGAGTTCAGCTGGATCGAGGCGCGGGCGGAGTGGGCCCCGCCGCGCACCCTGCGCCAGTACGCCACCGCGGCCGAGGTCGACGACCTGAGCGTGCCGGCGCCCGGCGAGTGGATCTACGCCTGGGCCTGGCTGGACGAGCCCGCGGGCCGGATCCGCGCCCGCGGCTTCCCCGGCCGCGACGACGGCATCGAGGAGGACGAGGCGACCGGCGCCGCCGCGCTCCTGCTCACCGAGCGACTCGGCCGCGCCCTGAACATCACCCAGGGCGCCGGCTCCCAGATCCTGACGGCCCCGCAGCCGTACGGCTGGGTGGAGATCGGCGGCCGGGTCTCCCTGGAGGGCGCCGAATCGTAGTGCCCCGGCAGGCGCCGGGGCATCGGCGGCGTCCGTGGTGTTCTGGGCGGCCGTACGGGTGGTGTGGCGTGTGCGTGCCGGGGCGAACGGTTACCTCTGGGCGTGACCACTCCGCCTCGTGAGAGGAACACCATGCGTATCCGATCTGTCCTGGCCGCAACCGTTCTCGGCGTCGCCCTGGCCGCCGCCGGCGCGACGAGCGCCGTCGCCGACGAGGGTCCCCGGCACCACGGCAACCACTACGGCTCGGAAGGTCACCACGGCCGGCACGACGAGGGCCGCCATGACCATGGCCGGCACCACGTCTTCGGCAAAGAGCCCGTCTGCAGCCCGTACATCGGCAAGGTCCACACCGTCAACAGCGACATCTTCTGGGCCGGCGCGCACTGCAGCTGGTTCTGACCGGGCCGAGCCGCGGCCGCCCGGTCGCGGATGATCCGTCCCCCGGACAGGAGGCCCGCCCCGGCAGGGAGCGGGCCTTCGGGTGCTCCGGGGCTACGGCAGGGTGAGGATCTCCGCGCCCGTCTCCGTCACCACCAGCGTGTGCTCGAACTGCGCGGTCCGCCTGCGGTCCTTGGTCACCACGGTCCAGCCGTCGTCCCACATGTCGTACTCGTGCGTCCCGAGTGTCAGCATCGGCTCGATCGTGAAGGTCATCCCGGGCTGGATCACCGTCGTCGCGTGCGGGCTGTCGTAGTGCGGGATGATCAGTCCGGAGTGGAACGACGAGTTGATGCCGTGCCCGGTGAAGTCCCGCACCACGCCGTACCCGAACCGCTTCGCGTACGACTCGATGACCCGCCCGATGATGTTGATCTGGCGCCCCGGCCTGACCGCCTTGATCGCCCGGTCGAGGGACTCGCGGGTGCGCTCGACGAGCAGCCGGGACTCGTCGTCGACGTCCCCCACCAGATACGTCGCGTTGTTGTCGCCGTGCACCCCGCCGATGTACGCGGTCACGTCCAGGTTGACGATGTCCCCGTCGCGCAGCACCGTCGAGTCCGGGATGCCGTGGCAGATGACCTCGTTGACGGAGGTGCACAGGGACTTCGGGAAGCCGCGGTAGCCGAGGGTGGACGGGTAGGCGCCGTGGTCGCACATGTAGTCGTGCGCCACCTTGTCGAGTTCGTCGGTGGTGACGCCAGGGGCGATCAGCTTCGCCGCCTCCGCCATGGCCCGCGCGGCGATCCGCCCCGCGACGCGCATCGCCTCGACCGTCTCGGGCGTCTGCACCTCCGGACCGGTGTACGGCGTCGGCGCGGGCCTGCCGACGTACTCGGGGCGACGGATGTTTCCGGGCACGGAACGGGTGGGGGACAGTTCCCCGGGCACGAGCAGCGACTGGCCAGACATGCCAGCGAGTCTAACCAGCGGCCGTGGGGGAACATGTGGGTGGCGAGAGGAGCCGGTCATGCCCCTGTTCAAGAAGCGCGCCACCGGAAAACCGGGCGAGTGGTACTACTGCCTGGAGCACAAGAAGGTCGAGGAAGGGCCGGACTGCCCGGGAAAGGACCGCTTCGGCCCCTACGCCTCCCGGCAGGAGGCGCAGGCCGCGATGGAGACCGCCCGCGAGCGCAACCTCCAGTGGGAGAACGATCCCAAGTGGCACGACGCCCCGACGGGCCGGGCCGCGGACGAGGACTGATCACGCCCCGGCGGCGGGGACCGCCGCCGCGCGCCGCTCGCGCTGCCGCTCCGCGTGTTCGTCGGTGCGCACGTCGTAGCGCATCAGTCCCGGCAGGCACAGCGCCAGCAGCCCCACCGCACCCGCGCACAGCAGCCCGCCCGACCAGACGGACGCCCGCACCCCCAGCCAGGCCGCGAAACCGCCGGACCGGACCTGGCCGACCGTCGGCCCCACCGAGTACGACAGCAGTTCGATCCCGGCGAGCCGCCCGCGCAGCTCGTCCGGGATCGTCTGGTTCCACATCGCGCCCCGGAAGATCCCGCTCACCATGTCGCAACCACCCGCGAGAGTGAGACAGAGCAGCACCAGCCATATGTTGCCGACGAGCCCGGCACCCGCGACCGCCACCCCCCACAGCGCGGCCGCCGCGACCACCATCCGCCCGTGCCGGTGGATCCGCGAGGTCCACCCGCTGGTCAGACTCACCAGCATCGACCCGGCCGGCACCGACGCGTACATCAGCCCCAGCGCCCAGTCGGCGTCCAGCTCGTCGGCGAGGAACGGCAGCACGGCCAGCGGCATGGCGAGGAACATCGCGGCCAGGTCGACGGCGTACGTCCCGAGCAGCTCCTTGCGGCTCCAGGCGTACCGGGCTCCCTCGGCGACGGCCCTGAGCGACGGCTTCGCCGCCTCGTGCGCGGCGGGCGCGGACGCGATCCGCACCACCAGGGCAATGGACACGACGAAGGTGATCAGGTCGGCGGCGTAGGCCCAGCCGAGACCCGCGTAGGCGACGACCACCCCGGCGAGCGCCGGCCCCGCGACGCCGCCGACGGTCCAGCGCAGCGAGTTGAGCGAGGCAGCGGCCGGCATGTGCTCATGGGCGACGATCCGGGGCCACAGCGACTCCAGCGCCGGCCGCTGCACGGAGGCAAGGGCGGAGGAGAGCGCGGCGACCAGATACAGCGGCCACACGGCGGGCCCCGGCAGCAGCGCGTTCACCAGCAGCACGGCACTGAGCAGCCCCTGCCCGGCCTCCGTCCACACGATCAGCGTCCGCTTGTCGAGCGCGTCCGCGAGGGCACCGCCGTACAGCCCGAACACGACGAGCGGTAAGAGCTCCACGGCCCCGATCGCCCCCACGGCCACCGCGGACCCCGTCAGATCCTTCAGCTGCACCGGCAGCGCGACGAAGGTGAGGAAGCTGCCGAAGTTCGAGATCAGCCCCGACACCCAGAGTCTCCGGAAGTCCCGTGAGGCCCGCCAGGGGGCGAGATCGGGCAGGACGGCGCGCAGGGTTCCGGAGGTCACGAGGGGTCATGGTCCGGGGACCCGCGAGGCCGGGCAACTGTTTTTCCGGGGACTCACCAGGGTCCGGGGGGCGGGGCCGTCAGGGACTCCGCCAGCCGGGACAGTCGGTCGCGCAGTCCCCGGCGGCCTCGTGGGGCCGCCGCCTCGCCCGCCGCGGCGCTGACCAGGTGCTGCACGGTGTCGAGGTCCAGCTCCGAGTCCTCCGGCACGGTGAGCGTCTCGTGCGACAGGGCCGTCAGCTCCCGCTCGCCGGGGCCGAGCGCCAGTACCGTCACCCCGGCCCGCCGTGCGTCGGACACCCGCTCCAGCAGCGCCGGGTCACTCTCCGGCGACGCCACGAGCAGCGTCTCGCCCCGCCGGGCCGCCTCGATCCGGCCCAGCCCGACCGCGAGGTGCGCGGGGTCGGAAGGACGCGCGTGATGCCGTACCAGAGTGGGCGCCAGCTCCGGCGTACCGGACCACGCCGCCTCGTCCACCAGATGGGCCGCGAGATGCCAGGGCTCGTGGCGGGCCGTGCCCACCAGCAGCAGCCCGCCCCCGTGCGAGACCACCGACCCCCGCAGCACAGCGCCGAACCTCCGGGTCGCCCCCAGCCACTGGGTCCCGGCGAGCACCTCGCGCAGCAGCGCGACCCGTACCGCGTCCATGCGGCCGCATCCTGCCCCAATCGGCCGGCGGGGGCGGGCGGTTCGCCGCCGATTCACCCGGCACGGCGAAAAGGCGCCCGCCACGCCGACGTAAAGTCGGCCCATGACCTCTACCGACAGTGCACAGAACGTCCCCGCGAAGGCCCCCGCCAAGGACCCGTGGGACCTTCCCGACGTGTCCGGCCTGGTCGTCGGCGTGCTCGGCGGAACCGGCCCGCAGGGCAAGGGCCTCGCCTACCGTCTGGCCAGGGCCGGCCAGAAGGTGATCATCGGCTCGCGCGCCGTCGACCGGGCACAGGCCGCCGCCGACGAACTCGGCCACGGCGTCGAGGGTGCCGACAACGCCGAGACCGCCCGCCGCAGCGACATCGTGATCGTCGCCGTCCCGTGGGACGGGCACGGCAAGACCCTCGAGTCCCTGCGCGAGGAACTGGCCGGCAAGCTCGTCGTCGACTGCGTCAACCCGCTCGGCTTCGACAAGAAGGGCGCCTACGCGCTCAAGCCCGAGGAGGGCAGCGCCGCCGAGCAGGCCGCCGCCCTGCTGCCGGACTCCCGGGTCACCGCCGCCTTCCACCACCTCTCGGCCGTCCTCCTCCAGGACCCGCAGATCGAGGAGATCGACACCGATGTGATGGTGCTCGGCGAGGAGCGGGCCGACGTGGAGATCGTGCAGGCGCTGGCCGGCCGGATCGCCGGGATGAGGGGCGTCTTCGCCGGGCGGCTGCGCAACGCCCACCAGGTGGAGTCCCTGGTCGCCAACCTGATCTCCGTCAACCGCCGCTACAAGGCGCACGCGGGGCTGCGCGTCACCGACGTATGAGGGATGGGGGACACTGGACGGCGCACACCCACCCCGTGTCCCCCGACAGGAGAGCAGCCCCCATGCCCCTCTCGCCCGCACCCGGCTCGTCCCGGCGACTCGCCGTCTACACCCTCGTCGTATGCCTCCTGGCCGTCGCCGCCGCGGTCGTCTCCTTCGTGCAGGGCAGCTTCCTGGGGATCGTCTGGGTGCTGCTCGCGGGCCTGTCGTCCAACATGACCTGGTACTACATCAAGCGCGACAAGGCCCGCAGGTCCGTCACGAGCTGACCGAGCAGAACTCGTCGGTGCCCTGCCAGAAGCGGAAGAGACTCTGCCCGCAGTACGTGTCCAGGTCGTTGATGCCGAGGCCGCGCAGCACCGCGTCGACGGCGTCGAAGAACACGTTGTTGACCGACGGCACCCACAGCAGTGCGAACACGAACAGCAGCCCGAACGGCGCGAACGGCTCCACCTGCCGCTTCACGCTGGACGACAGCCAGGGCTCGAGCACCCCGTAGCCGTCCAGGCCGGGCACCGGCAGGAAGTTCAGGATGGCCGCCGTGACCTGGAGCAGGGCGAGGAACGCGAGCGCGTACCGGAAGCGGGCCGGCACGCCGTCCAGCGCGTCCAGCCAGAACGGGGCGGTGCACACCGCGGCGAACAGCACGTTCGTCAGCGGGCCGGCCGCCGAGACCAGACTGTGCCGCCAGCGCCCCCTGATCCGCCCCCGCTCGATGAAGACGGCGCCGCCCGGCAGACCGATCCCGCCCATGATCACGAAGATCACCGGCAGCACGATGCTCAGCAGGGCGTGCGTGTACTTGAGGGGGTTGAGCGTGAGGTACCCCTTCTCGCCGACCGTGATGTCACCGCTGTGCAGGGCGGTCCGCGCGTGCGCGTACTCGTGCAGACACAGGGAGACGATCCAGGCCGCCGTCACGAACAGGAACACGGCCACGCCCGGCTGCTCGGCGAACCCGCTCCAGGTCGCCCAGCCGGTGACCGCGGTGACGGCCAGGATCCCCACGAAGACGGGGCTGATCCGCCGGTCGCCGCGGCGGGTGGTGGCGGTGGTCATGGGGCTCCCTGAGTTCGGACTCACGCGTGGAACTGCCCGACCTTACCGGGCGTACCGGGAAAACGTCTCGCGCTGGGCCGCCGGTTCCCGGGAAGGTGGGGCGCCACCCGCCGGCTCCCCGGGAAGACGGGGCGCCACCCCGCAGGAACACCGTGACCGCCCCCGGCCCCGCCGGAGAGAATGGACCCCGTGCGCTACCGCATCCTCGGCACCACCCAGGCACTCCGTCCCGACGGCACCACCGTCTCCGTGGGAGGGGCGCGGCTGCGCGCCCTGCTGACCGTACTGGCCCTGCGGGTCGGGCGGAGCGTCCCCGTGGGGCTGCTGGTGGAGGAGGTGTGGGCGGGGGATCCGCCCGCCGACGCGCCGGCCGCGCTGCAGGCGCTGGTCGGGCGGCTGCGCAGGGTCCTGGGCGCGGACGCGGTCGCCTCCGGCGAGGGCGGCTACCGGCTCGCCGCCGCCCCCGACGCCGTCGACCTGCACCGTTTCGAACGGCTCAGCGCCGACGGTCTGCGCGCCCTCGCCGACGGCGACCCCGCCAAGGCGGCCGTCCTCCTCGACGACGCCCTCGCCCTGTGGGAGGACCCGGCCCTCGCCGACCTGCCCGACCGTGCCGCGGAGGGGGCCCGCATCGAGGCCCGTAGGCTCGACACGCTGCGGGCCCGGCACAGCGCGGCCCTCGCCCTCGGTCACGCCGAGCAGGCGCTGCCCGGGCTCACCGCCCTGTGCGACGCCCACCCGCTGGACGAGCCCCTGCAGTCCCTGCGCCTGCGCGCCCTGCGCGACGCGGGCCGCACCGCCCAGGCCCTGGCCGCCTACGACGACGTACGCCGGCTCCTCGCCGACCGCCTCGGCTCCGACCCCGGCCCGGAACTGCGCGCCCTGCACACGGAGTTCCTCAACCCGCCGGAGAGCCTCCCGGCCCGGCCGCCGTCCGGCTCCGCCGTGTCCGACGGCGCCGCCCCGGCCCCCGCGGTCCCCCAGCCCCGCGGCAACCTCCGGGCCCGTCTCACCTCCTTCGTCGGGCGGGAGGCCGAGCTCGACGCCATCCGGGAGGATCTCGGGGGCGCGCGGCTCGTCACCCTGCTCGGGCCCGGCGGGGCGGGGAAGACCCGGCTGTCGCAGGAGGCCGCCGAGAAGGCGCGGGACACCGCGCGGGACGGGGTGTGGCTGGCCGAGCTGGCGCCCGTCGCCGACCCCGACGCCGTACCGCAGGCCGTGCTGACCGCCGTGGGGGCGCGCGAGACCGTGCTGTACGGCGCCGGCGCCGAGGAGATACGGGCGGTCTCCGAGCGGCACGACGAACCCGTGGAGCGGCTGGTCGAGCACTTCGCCCGGCGCCGGATGCTCGTCGTCCTCGACAACTGCGAGCACGTCGTCGGCGCGGCCGCCCGGCTCGTCGAGGAACTCCTCAGGCGCTGCCCGGAGTTGACCGTGCTCGCGACGAGCCGTGAACCCCTCGGTGTGCCGGGGGAGTTGCTGCGTCCGGTCGAGCCGCTGCCGGAGCCGGTCGCGCTGCGGCTGCTCGCCGACCGGGGCGCGGCCGCCCGGCCGGGGTTCCGGGTCGAGGACGACCCCGAGGCGTGTGCGGAGATCTGCCGGCGGCTCGACGGACTGCCCCTGGCGATCGAGCTCGCGGCTGCCCGGCTAAGGATGTTGACGCCGCGTCAGATCGCCGACCGGCTGGACGACCGGTTCCGGCTGCTGACCTCCGGCAGCCGTACCGTCCTGCCCCGGCAGCAGACCCTGCGCGCGGTCGTGGACTGGTCCTGGGAGCTGCTCGACGAGGACGAGCGGGAGGTCCTGGCCCGGCTCTCCGTCTTCGCCCGGGGGTGTGACCTCGCCGCCGTGGAGGCGGTGTGCGCCCGCGCCGTGCGCGACACCTTCGACTCCCTCGCCTCCCTCGTCGACCGGTCCCTCGTCGTCGCCGCCCCGGCCCCGAACGGCGAGATGCGCTACCGGCTCCTGGAGACCGTCGCCGAGTACGCCGCCGAGCGCCTCGACGAGGCCGGGCGGCGCGCGGAGGCCGAGCGCGCGCATCTGCGGCACTACCGCGAACTCGCCCGCGCGACCGAGCCGTTGCTACGCGGTCCCCGCCAGCTCGCCGCCATCGAACGCTTCCAGCTGGAGTACGAGAACCTGCGCACCGCGCTCGGCCGTGCCGTCGCCGCCCGCGACGAACAGGAGGCGCTCAGCCTCAGCCTCTGCCTGACCGGCTACTGGCAGATGCGCGACCTGCGCATCGAGGCCCGCACCTGGTGCCGGGCGGTGATGGACCTCGGCCCCGACCCCTTCGCCGAACCCGTCCGGCCCGCCGCCCCCGTCTGGAAGCCCGTCACCGAGGTCCCGCCGCCGTACACCGGCGAGGTCCTCGAGGAGGCCCGGCGCGGAGTCCACCTCGCCCATCTCGCCTGTATGGACACGGAGTTGGACTCCTGGCAGACCCCGGAGGCCCAGCGCAAGCTGCGGATCGTCGGCGAGACCTACGAACCCGGCCTCCCGCAGACCTGCCGCGCCCCCGGACTGCTCTGGTTCTACGCCGTGATGCTCTCCGACGGCATGGAGCGCGTCCGTACCATCCTCGACGCCAGCGTCGAGACCTGCCGCCGCACCCCCGGCTTCGACGGGGAGCTCGCCTCCTGTCTGCAGATGCGTGCCAACCTCCTCGCCAACCGCTCCGACTGGGCGGCCGACGCCGGCCGGGACGCCGACGAGGCGCTGGAGGTCTTCCGCCGCCTGGGCGACTCCTGGGGCGCGGCCGAGGCCCTCTCCGCGCGCGCCGAGGTGCATGAACGGCTGGGTGCCTACCCGGAGGCGGCCGCCTTCTACGAGGAGGCCATGGTGCTCGCCGAACGGCTGGGCGCCCGCCACCAGTTGGCGGTCCTCCAGGCCCGGCTCGGCACCGTGCTCCTCGAGTCGGGCCAGGAGGAACGGGGCGAACGCCTGCTGCGCGAGGTGATCGACAACCCGACGGGCGGCGTCAACGAGGCGATGCCCGCCGCGCGTCTCTTCCTCTCCAGCTGGCTCGGCCTCACCGGCCGCCGCACCGAGGCCCGAGAGCAACTCCGGCTGCTACGCGAGGAGTTCACAATCGCGTACTTCGTCGTCTTCGACGCCTTCATCCTCGGTACCGAAGCGTGGGTGGACGCGGTCGACGGCAGTTTCGACACCGCCCTGACCACCGTCCGGAAGGCCCTGGAGCGCTCCTCCGACCGGCTCTCCCTGACCATCGCCCCGCAGATGCGCGCCTTCTGCCTCTCCACCGCCGCCCTGGCCCTGGGCGGTGTGGACGGCGGCCGCCGGGCCGCGGCCGCCGCCCGCTGTCTGGGCACCGCGGCCGCCCTGCTGCCCCCGGGGCATGTCGCCGTCCGGATGGAGCGCGAGACCAGGGCCCTGGCCGAGGGGGCCGCCCGCGCCGCCCTCGGCGACGAGGCGTTCGAGGCCGCCTACGCCGAGGGCGGCGGCCTCTCCTTCGAGGAGGCCGCCGCCCTGGTCTGACCGGTCTTCCGGTGGTTCAACTCTTGGTACGGAACTTGTGGATCGCAACGGGCGCCATCACCGCCGTGAGCCCCACCGACCAGGCCAGCGTCACCGTCAGCCCGTGCGCGACCGGTCCGCCCACCATCAGTCCGCGGGCCGCGTCCGCGAGCGAGGACAGCGGGTTGTAGTCGGTGAAGTTCTGCAGCCAGCCCGGCATCGAGGCGGTCGGCGCGAAGATGGACGAGCCGAACTGCAGCGGCATCAGCACCAGGAAGCCCATCGCCTGCACCGACTGCGCGCTCTTCATCATCACGCCGAGGGTGAGGAACACCCACATCAGCGCCGAGCCGAACACGACGGCCAGCCCCACGGCGGCGAACAGACCGGCCCAGTGGGTGATGTCGAAGCCCACCAGCACGGCCACGACCATGAGGATCACGCAGGCCATGAGCATGCGCATCAACTCCACCGCGATCTTGGCGAACAGCACCGAGCCGCGTCCGATGGGCAGCGACCGGAAGCGGTCCATGACCCCGGAGTTGAAGTCCGTGTTGAAGCCGGTTCCCACGCCCTGCGCCATGTTCATCCCCATCATGGCCAGCAGCCCGGGAATGACGTACTGGACGTAGGCGTCCTGTCCGCCGCCCATCGACTGACCGATGGAGCCGCCGAAGACGTACACGAACAGCAGGGTGAAGATCACCGGGAAGAGCACCGCGTCGAACATCGACTCCGGGTCCTGCCGGATCCAGAGCAGGTTGCGCCGGATCAGCGCCCCGGTGTGCCGGAGGTGGCTGCGCAGCGGGATACGGGTGTCTGCACTGGTGGTGACGGTGTTCGCAGGGGCGGCGCGAAGCGCCTCGTTGAGGGTGGCGGTGGGCGACGGGTGGGAGCTCATACGGCGACCTCCTCGCGGGTGTCGGCGGGCACGGCGTCCTGCGGGGCACTGGCGCGATGGCCGGTGAGGGACAGGAACACCTCGTCCAGGCTGGGCAGTTCGGTGGTGAGGGAGGAGAGGGTGACCCCGCGGGCGGTGACCGCGGTGACGACGGCGGTGAGCTGCTCGTCGCTGAGCACCGGCACCAGCACCGAGCCGGTCTCGGTGTCCACGACGGTGCCGGCGAGGCCGGTGATGCCGAGCTCGTCCAGTGCGCGGGCCAGCGGCCGCAGATGCACCGGATCGGTCGGCCTCACCCGCAGGGTCCGTCCGCCGACCCTGGCCTTCAGCTCCTCGATGCCGCCCCTGGCGATGACCTGGCCCCGGTCGACGACGGTGAGCTCGGAGGCCAGCTGCTCGGCCTCCTCCATGTACTGCGTTGTCAGTACGACGGTCACCCCGTCGCCGACCATCGCCTTCACCTCGGCCCACACCTCGTTGCGGGTGCGCGGGTCGAGTCCGGTGGTCGGCTCGTCCAGGAACAGCACGACGGGCCGCCCGATCATGGACGCGGCGAGGTCGAGCCGCCGCCGCATACCGCCGGAGTACGTCCCCGCCGGCCGCTTGGCCGCGTCGGTGAGCGAGAACCGCTCCAGCAGCTCGTCGGCCCGGGCCCGGGCGTCCTTGCGGGACAGGTCGAGCAGCCGCCCGATCAGGTACAGGTTCTCCCACCCGGGGAGCTTCTCGTCCACCGAGGCGTACTGCCCGGTCAGTCCGATCACCCGGCGCAGCTGCCGGGGCTGCCGTACGACGTCGTAGCCGGCGACGGTCGCCTGCCCGGCGTCCGGGGCGAGGAGGGTGGACAGGATCCGCACGAGGGTGGTCTTCCCGGCGCCGTTCGGCCCGAGCACCCCCATCACGGTCCCCTCCCGCACCTCCAGGTCGACCCCGTCCAGCGCCTTGGTCTCGCCGTAGTGCTTGACCAGCCCCCGCACGGTCACGGCGCTCCCGGCGCCCTTCGGGTTCATGTCGATTCGCGTCATGCCGGGAACAGTGCCAGCGCCCACCGACAAACCACCGACAGGACGCCTACAGGGGCCCGGGGCCGCCTACAGCGCACCTACGGGCACGGGTGGGACCGGGTGGACCCCGGCAACGCGGCAGCCCGCCGACGGGGGAAGATCGGCGGGCTGCACTGTGCGGAGATGGCTAGTGAACGCTGTGCTCCTCCAGCGGGAACGTTCCGCCGACGACGTCCTCCGCGAACGCCTTCGCCGCGTCGCCCATGACCTGCCGCAGGTTCGCGTACCGCTTGACGAACTTCGGGACCCGCCCGCCGGTCAGACCGAGCATGTCGGTCCACACCAGCACCTGCGCGTCCGTCTCCGGACCGGCGCCGATGCCCACCGTCGGGATGTGCAGCACCCGCGTCACCTCGGCGGCCAGCTCGGCCGGCACCAGCTCCAGGACCACCGCGAACGCGCCCGCGTCCTGCACGGCCTTCGCGTCCCGCAGCAGCTGCTGGGCCGCCTCCTCGCCGCGCCCCTGCACCCGGTAGCCCATCGCGTTCACCGACTGCGGGGTCAGCCCGATGTGCGCCATGACCGGGATGCCGGACTCCACGAGCAGCTCGATCTGGCGGTGCGAGCGCTCGCCGCCCTCCAGCTTCACGGCCCCGACCCCGGCCTCCTTGACCAGCCGGGTCGCCGAGCGCAGCGCCTGCACCGGACCCTCCTGGTAGGACCCGAAGGGCAGGTCGCCGACGATCAGGGCGCGCCGGGTGCCCCGTACGACCGCCGCCGACAGCATGGTCATCTCGTCGAGGGTGACGGGTACGGTCGTCTCGTACCCCAGATGGCAGTTGCCCGCCGAGTCGCCGACGAGCATCACGGGGATCCCGGCCTCGTCGAACACCGACGCGGTCATCGCGTCGTACGCGGTGAGCATGGGCCACTTCTCGCCGCGCTCCTTGGCGAGCGCGAGGTCGCGGACGGTGATACGGCGTGTGCCCTTGCCCCCGTACAGCGCGTTGCTGCCGTCGGTGGACTGCTTCTGGGCAGCCGAAAGCTGCGTCATTGCAACGGCTCCTTCGTCATCTCGAGGCGCCCTGACGGCGTCCCCGGACCACATCCATGGTGGCACCTCGTGCCAGCGGGGGCCAGACCGCCTCCTGTGGTCAAAAACTCGTGGGTAAAACCTGAGTAAGAGAATCCCTCGACCAACCGATACGAGACGGTCTCGTATCGAAATGGCTCTACCCTCGACGGCATGACTACTCCTGCCGTCCCCTCGGCCCCCCGGATACCGGAAGCGGTGCACCGGCGACGTTGGGCCATCCTCGGCGTGCTGATGCTGAGCCTGCTGATCGTGGTGCTGGACAACTCCATCCTGAACGTCGCGATCAAGACCATCTCCACCCCGGCTCCCACCGGCCTCGGCGCCACGCAGAGCGAGCTGGAGTGGGCCATCAACGCCTATACGCTCGTCTTCGCCGGCCTGCTGTTCACCGCGGGTCTCCTCGGCGACCGGATCGGCCGCAAGAAGGTCCTGCTCGGCGGTCTCGCCGTGTTCGGCGTCGGCTCCGCGCTGGCCGCCGAGTCCGGCTCGCCCGCCCAGCTGATCGCCTTCCGCGCGCTGATGGCACTCGGCGCGGCGTTCGTGATGCCGGCCACCCTGGCCGTCCTGATGAACGTCTTCGAGCGGGACGAGCAGCCCAAGGCCATCGGCATCTGGGCCGGCGGCGTGGGCCTCGCCATCGCGATAGGGCCGATCACCGGAGGCCTCCTCCTCGACCACTTCTGGTGGGGCTCGGTCTTCCTCATCAACGTGCCGATCGTGCTGCTCGCGTTCGGGCTGATGCTGTGGCTGGTGCCGGACTCGCGCGACCCCAACCCCGGCCGGGTCGACCCCGTCGGTGTCGTGCTGTCCGTCGTCGGCCTCGTCCTGCTGGTCTACGGCATCATCAAGGGCGGCGAACTCGCCGACTTCACCGATCCGACCGTCCTGGCGACCATCCTCGGCGGCCTGGCCGTCCTCACCGCGTTCGTCGTGTTCGAGGCACGCAGCGACCACCCGTCGATAGACGTCACCTACTTCAAGAACAAGGTGTTCTCGGCCGCGATGGCCGTCATCACGCTGGTCTTCTTCGCGCTGATGGGCGTCACCTTCTTCTCCGTCTTCTACACCCAGAGCGTGCGCGGCTACTCCCCGCTGCAGTCCGGTCTGCTCCTGCTGCCGCTGGCCGCCGCCCAACTGGTCTTCGCACCGCGCGCCCGGCTGGTCGTCGACCGCATAGGCGTCCGGGCCACGACCACCGCGGCGATGGTCGTCCTCGGCGCCACCCTCGTCGCCTTCGCCACGCTCGACGCGGACACCCCGATCTGGCTCCTGGAGATCGTCTTCTTCTGCATGGGCACCGGCATGGCCCACGTCATGACCCCGACCAGCGTGGTCATCATGCAGGCCCTGCCCCGCGAGAAGGCCGGCTCCGCCTCCGCGCTCAGCAACACCTTCCGCCAGCTCGGCGGCGCGCTCGGCATCGCCGTACTCGGCTCCGTGCTCTCCACGGCGTACCGAAACGGCATCGAGGGCAGCCTCGGCACGCTCCCGGCCGCCCTGCGCGACACGGCGGGCGAGTCCATCGAGGCGACCCTCGGGGTCGCCGCGAAGCTCGGCGATCGCGGCAAGGGCCTGATCGGCCCCGCCAACGACGCGTTCCTGCACGCCATGCACGTCACCGCGCTGTGCGGGGCGGCGGTGGCGTTCGCCGGCGCGGTCGTGGTGGCGCTGTTCCTGCCGGGCCGGCCGAAAGAGCCTCAGGAGGGCGCGGCGGAGGAGGAGTTGGTGCGTACGGAGTCGTGACCTGCTGTCGGAGGAGGAACCGCGTGTGCGCGAGAATTCCCGCCAGTACGACGAAAGGACGACAGACGTGAGCCTCGCCGGCAATGGCGTTCCGCAGCAGCCCGTCAGGGGCCGGCCTCGCAGCGAGACCGTGGAACGGGCCATCATCGAGGGGACGATGAAACTCCTGGAGGACGGCGTTCCGCTCGCCGAGATCTCCATAGAGCGCATCGCCCGCACCGCCGGCGTCGGCAAGGCCACGATCTACCGGCGCTGGAGCGGCAAGGAGGAACTCTTCGTCGACGTGCTGCGCGCCGCCGAACCCGAGGACCCGCAACTCCCGGGCACCTCCGTGCGCGACGACCTCGTCGTGCTCCTCGAGTCGCTGCGGCAGCGCGGTCTCGCCAACCGCTCCTCGGCGATCCTGCACAACGTGCACGCCCAGATGAAGAGCAGCCCGAAGATCTGGGCGGCGTACCACAACTGCGTCATAGCACCGCGGCGCAGACTGGGGGTCGAGGTCCTGCGCCGCGGTCAGCAGAACGGCGAACTCCGCGCCGACCTCGATGTGGAGCTGATGAACGACATTTTCGTGGGTCCTATGCTGGTGCGGGCGGTCCTGCGCCCCGAGGCCGACCTCCCCGAGGACCTCCCGGAAGCCATCGTCGACACCCTGCTCGCCGGACTACGCCCCGTCAACTGACTCGCCGGTCAGCGGAATGTGAGCGTTTCGTCACAGACCGGGTGTGGCGCGGCAGGTCCGGAACTCCTGGCGCCACGCCGGTCGTCATGGTGCGAGTACGGCCGTCGAGGGACGGCAGGATCGAAGCCGGAACATCCCCTAGGGTCGTACCCGCGGGGCAGACGGTGTGCACGGCAGGCAGTGAGGCGACGGTATGGCGCAGCAGGCGTACATGACGGAGACGGACGACAACGGAGGCTCGGAACCCGAGCGCCGGGGGGACCGGTTCCGGCGCCTGCTCGGACGTCTCGCGGGCCGGCTGGCCTCGGGCTGGCGCGGCGACCCGCGCATCTGGCGCCGCGGCCTGGTGATCGCCGCGCTCGCCCTGCTGCTCGCCCTGGTGATGGGGCTGCACTCGCGCATCCCCAACCGCTACGGCAACCTCGGCAGCCTCACCGAGACGTTCCTGCCCTGGCTGGGACTGCTTCTCCCGCTGCTGCTCGTCCTCGCGCTGGTGCGCAAGTCGGCGACCGCGCTGATCGCGGTGATCCTGCCGGTGGCCGTCTGGCTGAACCTCTTCGGCGGGCTCCTCGCGGACCGGACCGGCAGCGGTGGCGACCTCACCGTCGCCACGCACAACGTCAACGCCGACAACCCCGACCCGTCCGGCACCGCCCGTGACGTGGCCGCGTCCGGCGCGGACGTGGTGGCCCTGGAGGAGCTGACCGCCTCCGCGGCGCCGGTGTACGAGAAGGCGCTGGCGGCGACGTACAAGTACCACTCGGTGCAGGGCACGGTCGGCCTGTGGAGCAAGTACCCGCTGAGCGCCGTCAAGCCGGTCGACATCAAGCTGGGCTGGACGCGCGCGATGCGGGCGACGGTGGCGACGCCCAAGGGCGCCGTGGCCTTCTACGTCGCCCACCTCCCCTCCGTGCGCGTCAAGTTGCAGGCCGGCTTCACCGCCCGTCAGCGTGACAAGAGCGCGGACGCGCTGGGCGAGGCCATCGCCGACGAGCGGCTGCCCCAGGTGATCCTGCTCGGCGACCTCAACGGCACCATGAACGACCGCTCGCTCAACGCCGTGACCTCCCAGATGCGTTCCACCCAGGGCGCGGCGGGCGACGGCTTCGGCTTCAGCTGGCCGGCGTCCTTCCCGATGGCCAGGATCGACCAGATCATGGTGCGGGACGTGGAGCCGGTCACCTCGTGGACGCTGCCGAGGACGGGCAGCGACCATCTTCCGGTGGCGGCCCGTGTGAAGCTCGCCACGGAATAAGGGGCCCGGTCGGGTTTGTTCCGCCATTGAACATACGATGGAACGAACCCCGACTCGAAAGGCACAGGCTTTCTCATGCCACTGGCCCTGCTCGCCCTCGCCGTGGGCGCCTTCGGCATCGGCACCACCGAGTTCGTGATGATGGGCCTGCTGCCCGACGTCGCGGCGGACCTGCACGTCCCCATCCCCACCGCCGGACACCTGGTCTCCGCGTACGCCCTCGGTGTCGTCATCGGCGCCCCGCTGCTGGCCGCGGTGACGGCCCGGATGCGGCGCCGGACCCTGCTGATGTCGCTGATGGGCCTGTTCGTGGCGGGCAACGCCCTCTCCGCCCTCGCCCCCGGCTACGACTCCCTCCTCGCCGCCCGCTTCCTCAGCGGCCTGCCGCACGGAGCCTTCTTCGGCGTCGGCGCGGTGGTGGCCACCGGCCTGGTCGCGCCGGAACGCAAGGCCCGCTCGGTGTCGCTGATGTTCCTCGGGCTCACGGTCGCCAACATCGCGGGCGTCCCCGTCGCCACGCTCATGGGCCAGCACCTGGGCTGGCGGGCGACGTTCCTCGGCGTGAGCGCGATCGGCCTGGCGGCGACAGCCTCGTTGGCCCTCCTGATCCCGCGCGACCTGACGGGCTCGGCCCCCGCGGCCGGCCTGCGCGGCGAAGTGGCGGCCCTGAAGTCGCTGCCGGTCTGGCTGGCGCTGGGCACGACGGTCGCCGGCTTCGGAGCACTCTTCTCCGCCTACAGCTACATCACCCCGATGCTGACCGACGCGGCCGGCTACGCCGATTCCAGCGTGACGTTGTTGCTCGCGTTGTTCGGCGTGGGCGCCACGATCGGCAACCTGCTGGGCGGCCGCCTCGCCGACCACGCGATGCGCGCCACCCTGTTCGGCGGCCTGACCTCCCTGGCCCTCGTCCTGGCCCTCTTCCCCCTCCTCATGACGACGGCGTGGAGCGGCGCCCTGGCCGTGGTCCTGCTCGGCGTGGCGGCCTTCGTGACGGGCACCCCGCTCAACCTGATGGTGATGGAAAAGGCGGCCGCGGGCCCCTCCCTGGCCTCCTCCGCCAACCAGGCGGCCTTCAACCTCGCCAACGCCGGCGGCGCCTGGATCGGCGGCCTGACCCTGGCAGCAGGCTTCGGCGCCACCTCCCCGGCAATCGCGGGCGCGGCGCTGGCGGTACTGGGCCTCGCAGTGGCGGGGGTGGCGTACGGGGTGGACCGCCGCAGGGCGGCCACGGCTCCGGCCGGCCGGGAACGCATCGTCGCGAGTCATCTTCCGCAGCAGGCGCAGGCACTGCACCGCTGACACCACCGGTGCCGGTCAGAAGTCCGCCACCAAGAGGCGGTAGCCGACGCCAAATGTGTCGAGCGCGAGCAGGCCGACGTGCCGCTCGTGCCATCGGCCGGTCGCGACAACGGGTCCAGCCGGCCCTCGGCACCCACCCCGTCGAGGTCCCCCCACCGTTGGACCGGCTCCTGCTCGCCCTGGCCGAAGACCGCGACGGCCCTCCCGGTCCGGGGGGCAACAGTGCGTCGCGCAGCAGTAGATCGCGGCGACGCTGCGCTGCGTGCAGCATCCGCAGGAGCACTTGCCTCCCGCTCCGCCATCAGCCTCCCCGCGTGCACGGGATCGCCACGGGCCGGGTCCGATGACCTTGAGCGAGCTGGCCGTGCAGATGGGCTGCGAGCTGTCGAACGCGATACTTCCGCTCGACAAGCTGGAGGAACAGGGATTCGTCGAACGGCGTGTTCTCGTTCTGGCGACCTACTCGCCCGTGGTGACGCTGGGCGGGTCGCCTGCACCCTGGGCGGCGATTTCGTAGCGCTGACCTTGGCGGCCCACGATACGCACTCCGGTCATCACCTCGCGCAAGGCCGTCTGGAACGGAGCGGAGGCATTGTGTGCGTCGAGTGCCTCCTGGTTCCGCCAGCCTTCGGAGAGGTGGAAGGTGTTCGGGTCGCTGAGGTCCTGCGCGAAGACGTAGTAGACAGAACCCGGGTTCTGCGCCGAGGGCGCGAGGTGGGGGACAACGGCGTCGATGAACTTCTGCCGGTCATCCGGGTGAACGGTGTAGTAGCTGCTGATGACAATGCCGGTGGGCTCGTCCTTGTCATGGGAGATCATCTTGCGTCTTTCTGTCGCGCAGCAGTGGACCGCCACGTTTTGCCGAACAGGGACTCCGCTCCTTGACGGGGCGCTGCGCCTGGGAGCCGGCTTGATGCGGTGCCGGCCCCGGGGCGCAGGTCAGGATGCCTCCCTGAGCGGGCGCAGTGCCGCGTCGACCCGCACCAGCTCATCGAACATGGCCTTCGTGGAGACTGTGACGATGTCGTTGGGGACGAACCGGCCGTCCTCGATGTACTGGGGAATGAACGGGATGGTCACCGCCTCGACGACTGGCGTCATCCGGACCGCCGCGATCACCTGCTTGATCATCTGCGCCGCGCGGGTGCCGGCTGCGATCCCGCCGTAGCTGACGAGTCCCACGGCCTTGTAGGCCCACTCGTTGAACAGGTAGTCGATCGCGTTCTTGAGTGCGGCGTTGTAGCCGTGGTTGTACTCGGGCATGACGAACACGAAGGCGTCCAACTTCGAGATCGTCGCGCTCCAGTCCTTGGTGTGCTGGTGGATGTAGTCACCCAGCCGGGGGTGGTTGGGCTCGTCGGTGAGGGGCAGGCCGATCTCGCCCAGGTCCAGGAGCTCGACGCTGTCGAATCCGGCGTGCTCTCGTGCTTGGTCCGCGATCCACTGACCGATCGGCAGCCCGACCCGGCCGGGGCGGGTGCTGGCCACGATGATTCCGAGTTTGGACATGGTTCTACCTCTTCTTGGGGGATGGGGTTGCGGCAGAGCCGCGGGGTGCGTGTTGTTCAGGGACGCATGGCACGGGCGACGCCCAAGGAGTCCTCGAACATGTAGAAGCGGCTGATGCGGCCCTCGGCGTTGACGACGATGTCCACCGCGAACGGCGTGTCGATTGCCTTGCCCGTCGAGCGGACCACGACCCGCGCCCGTCCGATCAGCACCGCGTTGGGGCCGTCGACGAGGACGCGCTCGACCTCGAAGAGCTCACGGACGGTGAGTCGGGCCATCGTCTGGAAGAAGTCCGGGATGCCGGCGACCCCGCACCTGCCCACCCAGGGCGCGATCTCCGAGTCTCCGGGGACCTCCCAGTGGGCGTCGTCGGCGAACAGCGCCACCAGGGCCGGGATGTCGCCCTCCCCCATGCGCTTGAGGAGTTCGTTCACCAGATCGCGTGTCTGGTCGCTCATGATTGTTTCCTTCTCTGCCGATCGGAGTCGGCGTCTCGGACTGCGTTCTTGCGTCGTTGGTGGTGACCTGGAGCCCGGTCAGGCAGCGCTCTGCACTCCGGCACCCGCCACCAGGTGGTTGCTGAGCGAGCCGATGCCCTCGATGGTGCTCACCAAGGTGCCGCCCGGCGGCAGGTAGCGCTCCGGGTCCCGGCCCATGCCCACCCCGGACGGGGTGCCGGTGAAGATGACGTCGCCGGGAAGCAGCGGGACGACGGCGGAGAGCCGTGCGACGAGCTCAGGCACGGAGAAGATCAGATCCTTGGTCCTGCCGTCCTGGAGCACCTCGCCGTCCAGGGCGCAGGACAGGGCCAGATCGTCGGGGTCGGCGAACTCGTCCACGCTCACCAGCGAGGGGCCGATCGGGCTGAACCCCGGATAGGACTTGCCGAGGGAGAACTGAGGCACGGGCCCCTCCAGTTGGACCGTCCGCTCGGACAGGTCCTGGCCCACGGTCAGGCCCGCCACGTGGCTCCACCCGTCCTTCTCCGCCACCTGGTGTCCCGGGCGCCCGATGACCGCGACCAGCTCGACCTCCCAGTCGACCCGGGTGCTGGGCAGCGTCACGGTGTCGTAGGGGCCGGCGATACTGGTGACGAACTTCGTGAACACCGCCGGTGAGGTGATCTGCGGGCGCACGCCGGCCTCCGAGACGTGCGCCTGGTAGTTGAGGCCGATCGCGAAGACCTGGGCCGGGCGCAGGACGGGCGCGCCGACCTGCGCGGGTGAGAAGGGCACCGCGTCATCCAGCGAGCGGCCCTCGGCCCACTGCGCGAACTCGTCCCACCGCTCGAAGAGCCGGTCGGGCTCGGCCGCGAACCTGCCATCGCTCGCCTTCTCGACGTCCAGTGCTCGGTCGCCGTGCAGCAGTGCCAGCCTGCCGCCGATCCTGCCAATGCGCATGACTACTCCTGTGGGTGTGGGTGCAACGAATGTCAGCGGGGGCTGTGCGAGCCGGTCATCAGAGCGGCGAGGTCCTCGGGCTGGATGAAGGACGGCGGGAGCGGCGGGCCCCAGTTGTAGATCCCGCGGGCCCCGTCGACGGTGGAGGGCTTCCACAGCTGGTCGTCGACGATGCAGTCGAGGTCGCTGTAGTACTCGGAGAAGTTGCCGGCCGGGTCCTTGAGGTACCAGAAGAAGTTCGAGCCGATGTGGTGCCGGCCCAGTCCCCACACGTGCCGCTCGGGGTGCTCCTCCAGCATGGCGGTGGCGCCGCGGCCGACCTCGTCCACGTCGTCCACCTCCCACGCAGTGTGGTGGAGGAAGTCCACCGGAGCCTTCTGGATGAGGATGTTGTGGTGGTCGGTGGAGCAGCGCAGGAAGCTGGCCAGGCTGGGCACGTGGTCGGTGGCCTTGAAGCCGAGGCCCTCGGTGAAGAAGCGCTGGCTCGCGTCCTGGTCGCGCGACCCGATCACCACGTGACCGAGCTTGCGCGGACGCACCCGGTTCGTCCGCTCCACCCCGGGGGCGCGGCCGTTGGCCCGGGAGGGGCGGCCGGGGCCGTTGTAGGGCACCTGCTCGGCCGAGGTCTGCTCAAGGTGCGCGGCGATCTCCAGAATCACCGTCAGGTTGGAGTTCGGGTCGGCGACTCGCAAGGACGTCGCGCCCCGCTCAGCCGGCACGTCCAGCTTGGCCAGACCGGCGGCCACGCGGTCCAGGTCGTCCTGATCGTCCACGCCGACGCCGAGCTCGACAAGTCGGCGCTGTGCGGAGTGGGCGAGCTTCAACTGCTCGCCGCCGTCCTGGGTGGCGAAGCGGTGGACCTTCCCGTCCCCCACCGGCGTCAAGCCGAAGTCTTCGTAGTAGCCGGCCGCGGCCTCGACGTCGGGGACGCCGAGCGTGATCGAGGTCAGGCGGTGCAGGGCCATCGCGTTCTCCTTCCGATGGGGGGCGCGTCCGCGGGTTGCCGACTGCTGCCCGGTACTGGCTGTCACGCATGTGTCGTTGATCGGGGGAGGCCGGGGGCCGCGTCTCAGGCGCGGGCCCATCGCAGCTCGATGCGGCGCCGCCCCTCGACGTCGGTCGAGAGGGAGAGGGAGTCGCCGTCGAGCCGCGCCCACCGGACCTGGTCCTCGGTGAAGGGCGGCAGTCCGACGCGCACGATGTGCCGGAGCATCCCGGCCGCGTCGGCCTCGTAGTCGCCCATGTAGGCCACCGCGGGTGCGTCGGCGTGGCCGGGGATCACCACTGCCACCTGGTGCGCCGGCCCGTAGTGGAGCCTCCCCGACGGCCGCTGTCCGTACGGCTCGTCCAGGAGAGCGCCGTCGTCGCCCAGCTCGCGGATGCTGCGCAGGGTCCACGTCCCGAGAAGGCCCGCGTCCCAGTCCGCCCGGGGGGCGGTCGTCTTCTCCGTGCCACTCATAGCGCTTCCTTCTGTTCCCGGGCCCGGCGGTACCCGATCCGGGCTGTCGTGTGCGCCTGCAAGGCACCGACCTTCCGAGCGGCACCACTCCACTGTAGCCAAATATCGTCAGAGCGCAAGAATATCGAAATTTTTATGTGGTCGTCGGGCACCCGTTTTCTACGGGGTGAGGGAGGTGCGCCGTGAGCGCCAACACCAGGCTGACCATCGCGGCGCACGCGCTGACGTGGATCGGGCTCCACCAGCGCCGTGGTCACGAGGTCGCCACCTCCGGGCAGATCGCGACGAGCGTCAACACCAATCCGGTGGTGATCCGGCGCCTGCTCGCCGATCTGCGCAAGGCCGGACTGGCCGACTCGCGGCGAGGCGCGGGAGCTGGCTGGATGCTCTCCCGGGGCCTGACGGACATCACTCTGCTCGATGTCCATGAGGCGGTCGAGCCGGGCCCGGTCTTCGCCCTGCACCGCTCGACACCCGACCCGGAGTGCGTCGTGGGAGAGCGCATCGGACCGGTGATGACCGCCATCTACAGAGAGATCGAAGCAACCCTCCGCAAGGAGTTGGCGCACACCACGCTGGAGGACGTCCTGCGGGACATCCTCCAGGCCGCCTGATCCAACCGCTCACCCCCATGGGTGACGCGACGAGGTGGCCGCCAACCACCCTTCGCCTCGCAGCGCAACCAGAACTCCCGCGCCACCGGTGCGGGGCGGCGGGCCTCGCCGCGGCAGTCATGGCGGTCCCGTCACGCTGTCGTGCTCAGGTCGTCACGAGGGGACGTGTGACGGCTTGCTCACCCGCCCGTCAGGCCTTCGCCGGCGGATGGGTGGGATCTTCCAGATTGTGTTCACGGGCGTAGGCGATGAGCTTTCGGGGCGCCCTGTCGATATGTTCGGTGAGCGCCGCGACCGCGGCATCCGCGTCGCGGTCGAGCGCATGGTCTCGCAACGCCCGGTGCTCCCCAGCCAGGTCGCGGACCTGGTCTTCCGTCAGGGCCCAGTACCAGCGCCGGTAAAGCTCCGCACTGTCGCGCAGCGCGGTGACAATCCCGCTCAGGCGCGGGCTCTGACAGCCGGAAAGCAGCGCCTGATGGAAAGCGCGATGCGTGATGGGCCAGTCCTCGTTGAGACGGCCGTCCTCCCCGCTGGCCGGGGTGCGATCAAGAGTGTGGAAGGACGATACGACGGCGGCCTCCCACTTGAGACCCCCCAATGCGATGGACTCTCGCAGGGCGAGCGACTCCACCTGGATCCGGGTCTTGGTGAGGTCGGACAAGTCGTCGATCGACAGTGGCATCACACTGAATCCCCGCTGAGGGCTGGAGACGACCAAGCCCTGCTCGGCGAGCCTGGTCAGCGCCTCCCGCACCACCGAAAGACTCACGCCGAAGCGGCCGGCGAGGGCGACGAGCTTCAACCGTTGCCCCGGGACGAGTTGCCCGTTGAGCAGATCTGCCCGGATGTCGTCGAACACCTCTTCGGTACGCGTCGCGCTCTCTCTCGCCATCGGAGCACTCTAACATTTTTCGATAGAATGTGTATTTATCGAAATTCGATGGGCTGCGGGTGAGGGCGGGGCTTCGCGGTGCCCTGACCACTCCACTTCCGTCACCGACAGGAGTGAGGTCATGGCCGGGCAGGAGCCGCCGCGCACGGTCACTGGACGGTTCCGCGGATCGCACCGGTCGCATCGGGCTCAGCGGCGAAACCCGTCCGCCAGGTCGCTCGGTTCGGGTGCCAACCCCGGCTGCGCGCAAGTGTGTTGAGTGCGCCGCGCTCCCAGCCCTGGCGGCCCTCCACCCGCCCTGGGACAGGGACGCCGAGGGAATGGGCCAGGGCCGGGAGCCATACGTGTGCCGGGGCGGGCTCGTCGTCCACGATGTTGACCGGGCCGGTCGGCCAGCCGAGCGCGGCCAGTGCCGCAGCCGCCGCGTCGGCGACGTGGACGAAGGAACTCACCGCGTCGTTCGCCACGGTGCTCCCCAGGAACACCGCCGAGCGGTCGCCGGCCAGGGCCGCCGCGAAAGCGCCGCCCGGCGCGTACCAGGTGCCGGGGCCGTACAGCAGGCCGTAGCGCAGGACGGCCGCCGTCTCCAGCTCGGCCGCCGTCTCCTCCAGTTCCCTGACGGCGGCCACCATCCGCGCCCGGGGTTCGGCGGCCGTACCGTCGAGCGGGACCGCCTCGTCGGCGGGGTGCTCGCCGGGCTCGTACGCCCAGGAGATCGACTGGACGACGATCCGGCCGACGCCGGCCGCCTTCGCGGCGTCCACGAGATGGCGAGTGCCCTCGCGGCGGATCCGGCCGTTGGCGGCTCCGTCGGCGGCGGAGAGGTCGGTGAGCTGATGGATCACCGCGTCCGGCGCCGCCGCCCGCACCACGTTCCGGAGCTGCTCCGCGTCGAGCGCGTCCCCCCGGACGCCCGTCGCCCCGAGGCTCCGGATCCGCTCGACCCCTGCCGGGGTCCGGGAGGTTCCGGTGACCTCGTGCCCGGCCGCGACCAGCATCGGGACGAGCAGACGGCCGACGGCGCCGGTGGCGCCGGCTACCAAGACCCGCATGAGTACTCCAGAGGTACGCACTGGACGGTCACGGTCAGCCCGACTCGCGCCAGCTGCTCGTGATCGGGAGGCGGCGGTCCTTGCCGAAGCCCTTTGCCGAGATCTTGGTGCCCGGCGGGTACTGGCTGCGCTTGTACTCCGCCGTGTCCACCATGCGCAGGGTCTTCACGACCAGCTCACGGTCGTACCCGGCCGCGACGATCGCGTCGGCGCCCTGGTCGCGGTCGACGTACAGGTCGAGGATGGCGTCCAGGACGGGGTAGTCGGGGAGCGAGTCCGTGTCGACCTGGCCGGGGCGCAGCTCCGCGCTCGGCGGCTTGATGATGGAGTTCTCGGGGATCGGCGGGGTCTGGCCGCGTTCCGCCGCCGCCCGGTTGCGCCACTCGGCGAGGCGGAAGATCCAGGTCTTGTAGACGTCCTTGATGGGGCCGTACGCGCCCACCGAGTCGCCGTAGAGGGTCGAGTAGCCGACCGCCAGCTCGGACTTGTTGCCGGGGGCCAGGACGATGTGGCCCTCCTGGTTGGAGATGGCCATGAGGAGGGTGCCGCGCAGGCGGGACTGGAGGTTCTCCTCGGCCAGGCCGGTCAGCTCCGTCGCCGCCATGTAGGCGTCGAACATCGGCTCGATCGGTACCGTGCGGAAGTTGAGGCCGGTGCGTCGCGCCAGCTCCGCCGCGTCCCCCCTGGAGTGGTCCGAGGAGTACTTCGAGGGCATGGACACGCCGTACACGTTCTGCGCGCCCACCGCGTCGCACGCGATCGCCGCGACCAACGCCGAGTCGATACCGCCGGAGAGGCCGATGAGGACCGATCGGAAACCGTTCTTCACGACGTACGCGCGCAGGCCGACCACCAGCGCCGAGTAGACCTCCTCGTCGTCGTCGAGCCGGTCCGCGTGGCCGCCGCTCATCGTCGGCTCGTACGCCGGGAGCGGCTCCTCGGACAGGACGACGCGCTCGATCCGCATCCCGTCGTCCACCACGCCCGTCGGTGCGTCCGCCGAGGCCGCCGGCAGGTCGAGGTCCAGGACCACGCAGCCTTCCGAGAACTGCGGCGCCCGTGCCACGACCGCGCCGTCCCGGTCGACGACGATCGAGTCGCCGTCGAAGACCAGCTCGTCCTGGCCGCCCATCATCGCGAGGTAGGCGATGGTGCAGCCCGCCTCCTGGGCCCGCTTGCGGACCAGCTCCAGGCGGGTGTCGTCCTTGTCGCGCTCGTAGGGGGAGGCGTTGACCGAGAGCAGCAGACCGGCCTCGGCGGAGCGCGCCGCCGGCACCCGGCCGCCGTCCTGCCAGAGGTCCTCGCAGATGGCGAGGGCCACGTCCACGCCGTGCACCCGCAGCACCGGCAGGGTGTCGCCGGGCACGAAGTAGCGGAACTCGTCGAAGACGCCGTAGTTGGGCAGGTGGTGCTTGGAGTAGGACAGGACCACCTCGCCGCCGTACAGGACGGCCGCCGCGTCACGCGGGGAGCCGGCCGGGCGGCCGAACTTCGGCTGGTCGTTCTCGGACCGGTCGAGGTAGCCGACCACCACCGGCAGCTCCCCGAAGCCCTCCTCGGCGAGGCGCGCGGCGAGCGTGCGCACGGCCGTGCGGGAGGCCTCGACGAAGGACGAGCGCAGGGCGAGGTCCTCGACGGGATACCCGGTCAGCGCCATCTCCGGGAACGCCACGAGATGCGCTCCCTGTTCGGCGGAGTGCCGGGTCCAGCGGAGGATCGTTTCGGTGTTTCCGGCGATGTCGCCGACACGCGTGTCGATCTGGTTCAGGGCGAGACGAAGTTGAGGCACGCGCCCAGTGTAATCGTCAGAGCGACGCGATGGGGGTGCGTGAGGTGTCACACACCTCACGCACCCCCATCGGTACCTATGGCTGCCGGTTCAGTGCTTGCGGTACGACTCGACGTAGCCGTTGGCGGGCGTGCCCACGCCGGTGACGTCGTCGTAGCCCTTCACCGCGGACAGCGAGCTGTCCTTGCCGAGGCTGCGGACCGAGGTCAGCAGGCCGTCGGAGGCGTCAAAGGCGTTGGCGAAGTCGACGCGGGCGACCGCGAGGCCGGAGCCCGTCGGGTTGTCCGTGACGTCGTGGTAGACCCGCGAGCCGAACTTGGAGTAGATCGACGGGTTGGCGAAGCCGATCGCCTTGCCGCCGCGCGCCTCCTGCGCCAGCGCCTGGACGGCCGCGATCACCGGAGCGGCCAGCGAGGTGCCGCCGATGCGGTACTCGCTGTACTGCTGAGACCCGTCCGGGAAGGTCTGGGTCTGCCCGACCTTGAACCCGGTGTTCGGGTCGGCGATCGCCGAGATGTCCGGGACGACGCGGTTGCCGGCCGGGCTGTTGGCCGTGGCCAGCGCGTTCGGGACGACGCCCTTCTGGTAGAAGGGCTCGGCGACGGTCTTGCTGGTGCCGCCGCCCGCACCCGAGGTGAACGCGCCGGGGAAGCCGGTCCAGCTCTTGCCGTCGTCGGACAGCATGGCCTTCTCCGTGCCCCAGCCGGTCTCCCACAGGTACTTGTCGCCCTTGCCGACCGCCAGCGAGGTACCGCCGACCGCCGTCACCCACGCCGAGTTGGCCGGGGTGTCGACCTGCTTCGTCCCGGTGTTGGCGACCTCGTCGCCGTTGTCGCCGGAGGAGAAGTAGAAGCCGATGCCCTCGACCGCGCCGAACTGGAAGACCTGGTCGTAGGCGGCCGCGAGGTCCGGCGTCTGGTTGGCCTCGATGTCGCCCCAGGAGTTGGAGACGATGTCGGCCAGGTGGTTGTCGACGACCTTGCTCAGCGAGTCGAGCAGGTCGTCGTCGTAGCAGGACGCGCCGCCCACGTACGTGACGTTCGCGTCCGGCGCGACCGCGTGCACGGCCTCGACGTCGAGGGTCTCCTCGCCGTACCAGCCGGCCGCCCCGCACTCCTCGGTCTTGGTGTAGCCCGAGGGCAGCACCTGCGTCAGCTGGCCGGTCTTCCAGGCCTTGTCGCCGTGCGCCTTCGCGTACGTGGCCGCGTCGTAGGCGATCGTCGGGGAGGCGTACGCGTCGGTGATCGCGATGCGCACCCCCTTGCCGGTGTACGTGCCGGCGCCGTAGGCCGCCCGCAGCTGCTTGCCGGTGTACCCCTGGACGGCGTACGGGATCTTCTTGCCGTACGCCGACGGGAGGGTGCTCGCGGTGTTGGAGCCGTAGTACGAGGAGAACGGCCCCGAGTTCTTGAACACCGCGTCCGGCGGCGGGAGCTGGTCCTTGGAGGCGGCCTTGTGCGGGGCGTTGTCCAGACCGGTGACGGTCAGCACGGCGCCGTCCAGGCTCGTGGGAGCCGAGGCCGACTTCGAGGGCGCGCGGTAGGTCTTGGTGCCCTTGGCGTAGTTGTGCAGCTGGGTGCCGAACGCCTTCTCGGCGGCGGCCACGTCACCGGTGACGGAGACATAGTGCTGCGTGGTGCCGGTGACCTTCAGACCGGCCGACGCGAGCCACGACTTGACCGCCGCCACCTGAGCCTTGGTGGCGCCGAAGCGGGCCTGCGCCTGCTTGGCGGAGAGGTACTTGCCGTAGGCCGGGGAGTTCGGGTCGGCCACGGCCTTCGCGTACGCGGCGAGGCCGGTGGCGTCCCGGCCGGCCAGGTAGACCCGGGCGTGCACCTGGGCACTGTCCGCGGTCGCGCCCTTGTCCGCCTTCGCGGTGGCCCACGCGGGCTTGGTCCCGGCCAGCGTGTCACGGGCCGGGGCATCCGCGGCGTGCGCCGCGGGTATGCCGAGCGCCAGTGCGCCGGCGATCATGGGCAGTGTCGCTGCCATGCTCACCCCGGCGCGCAGCGCGGCACGGTTGGATCTCATGGGACCCCCTGATATGTGGTTCGACGCGAGTGGATCACTTCGCGTGCTGGCCACTCTTGCGACGAACGCTTCATGCAAGGGGAATGCGAACACCAAGAAGCGACCAAGTGACCGCTTTCTGGCCCGGTTTGACGGATACGTCCACCAAGTCAAGGGAAAACCCTATGGATTGGCTGAAAGTCGTACGCTAAGGGGTGGCACCCCGTGCCTTCAACATGCCCGCCATCAGATCGATTTCGGACTGCTGCGCCTCCACCATGCCCTGCGCGAGCCGCTTCTCCACGCCGACCGTGCACTTTTCCGCACAGCCCTCGGCCATGTGGACACCGCCCTTGTGGTGCGCGGTCATCAGCCGCAGGAAGAACACCTCGGCCGCCTTGCCGTTCAGCGTCCCGAGCTTCTTCAGCTCGGTGTCGGTCGCCATGCCCGGCATCAGCGCGCCGTCCTCGCCGTCGGCCATGTCGCCCATGCCCATCCAGGTCATCGGCGCCTTCGACGACACCTTCGGCAGCCCCCACAGATCGAGCCAGCCCAGCAGCATGCCCCGCTGGTTGGCCTGCGTCTGCGCGATGTCGTACGCGAGCCGGCGCACCTCCTCGTCGGACGTCCGGTCGCGCACGATGTACGACATCTCGACGGCCTGCTGGTGGTGCACGGCCATGTCCCGGGCGAATCCCGCGTCCGCCGAGTCGGCGGCGGGGGCCGCCGTGTCCGAGGTGCCGTCCTCGGCGACGGCGAAGGTGATCGCGCCGGCCGCGGCGAGCGCCGCCACCGCGGCCGACGCGATCCAGCCCGCGTGCTTCCTCACTTCATCGTCCCGCCGGTGCACGAGGCTCCCGGCTCGGGCGTCTGCTCGCCCTGCACGAACTGTTCGAAGAACTTGTCGACGTTCGGGTCCTTCGCACCGGTCACCGTGCGCTGCTTGCCCCACGCGGTGAGCATGATCGGATCGGCCTGCTCGTCGTCCGGGCTCATCAGTGTGTACGGCGTCTTCTTGACCTTCGCCGCGAGCGCCTCGACGTCCGCCTTCGAGGCCTTGGTCGTGTACGTCACCCAGACCGCGCCGTGCTCCAGGGAGTGCACGGCGTTCATGTTGTTGACGGGCTCGGTGTACACGGTGCCGTTGCAGTTCAGCCAGACCGGGTTGTGGTTGCCGCCGACGGGCGGCTCCATCGGGTAGTTCACGGTCTTGGTGACATGGGTGCGCCCGAGGGTGCCCTTCCATGTCCGCACACCGTCCGACCCGGTGACGAAGTGCCCGGAGGAGGCCTTGGAGTCGGAGGCGGCCTCGGAGCCGTCGTCCTTCTGCGACTGGATGAAGAACACGGCACCGGCGGTGAGCGCGGCCACGGCGACGACGCTGCCGGTGATCGTGAAGATGCGGTTCCGGCGCTCACGGGCCTTCTCGGCGCGCCGCATCTCCTCTATGCGCGCCTTGCGCGCCGCGCTGGTGGTCTTCTCGGCGGAACCCATGGGCCTGTCCTTCTGGGGGAAAGGGGGCGGGACGGTCGGGACGGTCGGGCCCGCTGATCGTAATGGGGGAGGAGGGCGTTGTCGTAGACAGGTCACGGCCAAGGAGCGGGTCGCGGGAAATCCGCCGGATAATTTGAAGGTGAGATGCGTATTATCTACCCTTCCTCTCATGCGGTTGCTGAGATCCACCGACCTGGCCCTGCGCGTCCTGATGCGACTCGCGGTCGCGGACGACACCACCCCCACCACACGCGAGGTGGCGGCCGCGATGGCGGTCCCCTACACGCACGCCGCGAAGGTCGTGGCCGAACTCCAGCACCTCGGCCTCCTGGAGGCCCGCCGGGGCCGGGGCGGCGGCCTGGCCCTGACGGAGAAGGGCCGCACCGCGTCGGTGGGCGGGGTGGTCCGCACCTTCGAGGGCGACGGCGACGTGGTCGACTGCGAGGGCACGACCCCCTGCCCGCTGCGCACCGGCTGCCGGCTGCGCGGCGCCCTCCGCCGCGCCCAGGAGGCGTTCTACGCGTACCTCGACCCGATCACGGTGGCGGACATCGTGGCGGAACCGACGGGCCCCCTGCTGCTGGACCTCACCGCCCCGCCCGGCTGACGCCGGGCGCCCGGGGAGGACTCGGGGGCCTGCGGGGAGGACTCAGCGGCTCGTGAGGACGACGAGCTGCCGGGTCGCCCGGGTCATCGCGACATAGCGGTCGACCGCTCCTCCGATGCCCGTCCCGAACCTCTCCGGGTCGACGAGGACGACCAGGTCGAATTCCAGCCCCTTCGACAGCTCGGGCGTCAGGGAGCGGACGCGGGGCGTCGCGCGGAACGCGGGGTCGCCGATGACGCAGGCGGTCCCGTCGGCATGCGCGGCGAGCCACGCGCCGAGGACCGAGTCCAGGTCCGCGGTCGATCCGTGGACCACGGGGATGCCGCCGGTACGGATCGAGGCCGGCACGTTGGCGTCCGGGAGCACGGCCCGGATGACCGGCTCGGCCTCCGCCATGATCTCTTCCGGGGTGCGGTAGTTGACGCTGAGCGAGGCCAGGCTGATCCGGTCGAGGCCGACCCGTCCGAGGCGTTCCTGCCAGGACTCGGTGAACCCGTGCCGGGCCTGGGCGCGGTCCCCGACGATGGTGAAGCTTCGGGACGGACACCGGAGCAGGAGCATCTGCCATTCCGCGTCGGTCAGTTCCTGCGCCTCGTCCACGACGACATGCGCGAACGGGCCGGCGAGCAGGTCCGGGTCGACGGCGGGCAGTTCGGACTCGTCGACCAGGCTGACCCGGGCGTCCTCGCCGCGCAGCATCGTGACCAGACCTTCGCCGTCGTCGCCGTCGGCGCCGGAGGAGGCCACGGCGTCGATCAGGTTGTCGACGACCTGCTCCATGCGCTCGCGCTGGGCGGCGATCACGGCCCGGTGCCGGCGCGACCGCCGGGCCGCCGCCGGGTCGCCGAGCCGCTGCCGTGCCGCGTCCAGGATCGGCAGGTCGGACACCGTCCAGGCCTGGGCGTCCGCGCGCCGCAGCCGTCGTACGTCCTCGGGGCCGAGCCAGGGTGCGCACAGCCGCAGATAGGCGGGGACCGTCCACAGGTCGCCGACCAGGTCGGCCGCCTCGAGCAGCGGCCACGCGCGGTTGAAGGCCGTGAGCAGTTCCCTGTCCTGCCGCAGCGACTTGCGCAGCAGCTCGGGCGAGGCGTCCCCGTCGTACCGGTCGACCAGGATCGTCAGCAGTTCCTCCCAGACCTGTTCGCGCGCATCGTTGTGCGGGGTGCCGGGTTCCGCCGCCTCGAACGCCAGGGCCCAGTCGTCGGGGCTCAGGTGCAGATCGGACCACTGGGTGGTGATCGTCATGCCCTCGGCGGGCGGCTCCTCGTAGAACCGGACGGCCGTCTCGACGGCCCTCACCAGGTCCGCGGACGACTTCAGGCGGGCCACCTCCGGGTCGGCCTCGACCGTCGCCGCGGCTCCCTCGGCGACGAGGTCGCGCAGGGTGCAGGTCTGCACGCCCTCCTCGCCGAGGCTGGGCAGCACATCGGCGACGTAGCCCAGGTAGGGCTTGTGCGGACCGACGAACAGCACGCCGCCCCGGCGGTGTCCGAGGCGCGGGTCGGAGTAGAGGAGGTAGGCGGAGCGGTGCAGGGCGACGACGGTCTTGCCGGTGCCCGGACCGCCGTCGACGACGAGAGCGCCGCGGGAACCCGCCCGGATGATGGCGTCCTGGTCGGCCTGGATGGTGCCGAGCACGTCCCGCATCCGGGACGACCGGCCCGCGCCCAGGCTGGCGATGAAGGCGGACTGGTCGTCGAGCGCGGCGTGCCCGGCGAAGGCGTCCGGGGTGAACACCTCGTCCCAGTAGTCGCTGATCCTTCCGCGGGCCCAGCGGTATCTGCGGCGGCTCGCCAGGCCCATCGGGTTGGCGTGGGTGGCGCCGAAGAACGGCTCGGCCGCGGGGGAGCGCCAGTCGATCAGCAGCCGGCGGCCGGCGCTGTCCGTGAGGCCGAGCCGTCCGACGTACACCGGCTCGGAGCCGTCCGCGCCGACCATGTGTCCGAGGCACAGGTCCAGCCCGAAGCGGCGCAGCGCGCGCAGGCGGGCGGTCAGCCGGTGGATCTCCGCGTCCCGGTCCATCGCCTGCCGGCCCAGGCCGCCGGGCGCCCGGCGCTCGGCGTCGAGGAGGCCGGACAGTTCCGCGATGGTCTGCTCGAGGCAGGCCGCGACGGCCGCGAAGTGCCGCTCGTCGTCGGCGATCAGCGCCGGGTCGGCCTTGGCGGCGAGGCGGTCGGGAAGGGCGAAGGCGCTGGTGGTCAGAGGGTTCACGTCATCGCTCCGGGTGGGGGTTGCCTGCGGTGTCTTCGCCGACCGTGTCCAGCGGCAGCCGCGCGGCCACCGTCGCCCCGCCGGCGCGGACCGTGGCGGCCACGGCGGCCCGTGCGCGGGTCTCGGGGGCCGGGGCCGTTTCGAGCGTGGCCGGCAGGGCCTCGAAGGCCGGAACCGGGCCGTCGTGCGCCGCACCGAACAGCACGCGCACCGACCGGCCGGCCGGCACCGGGTCCAACCCGACAATGGCCGCCGGCTCCCCGAACTCCTCGTCCGGCGGCGCGCACACCCGTACCTCCGCGACGCGTTCCCGCAACCGCACCGCGAGCGCCGCCATCGGCCGGACATCCCCGCGCGACCCGAAGGCCGAAAACAACACACGCACTCAGCGACTCCCGTTCACCGCGGATTACGGCTCAGGCCGGTGATTCTGCGGCACGACGGGGGCCTTGCCGCAAGGCCCCCCTTGCGCTATACGTTAAAAAGGGCAAGGGGTGCGAGCGGATTCCCCCTGGGCCGTGATGGGGGCCGTGATGAGGCCAGTCGGTCGCCGGGCGGCAGGTGTCAGGCCCCGGCCAGCCAGAGATCCGGCCCGAACACCTCGTAGTGCACGTCGGCCGGTGCCACCCCGTGCTCGATCAGCTGCGCTCGTACCGCCCGCATGAACGGCAGCGGACCGCACAGGTACGCGCGCGTGCCCGGCCGTACCGGTACATCCGTCAGGTCGACGAGGCCGGTACGGGCCTCCTCCGGGGCCTCCCGCTCGTACCAGAGGTGGACGGACACGTCCGGCAGCTTCGCCGCGTACGCCTCGTGGTCGGCGCGCAGGGCGTGGTGCGCGGGGGAGCGGTCCGCGTGGACGACGGTGACCGGGGCCCGGTGGCCGGCCGCCGCCAGCCCGGCCAGCATCGCGACCATCGGGGTCACCCCGATGCCGGCCGAGGCCAGCAGCAGGGGAGTGCTGTCGGAGCCGTCTGAGCCGTCTGAGCCGTCTGAGCCGTCGAGACCGGAGAGAACAAGGTCGCCGTACGGCTCGGACAGCTCCAGGACGCCGCCCACCTGCACGCACGCGTGGAGGTGGTTGGAGACCTCGCCCTCCGGGGTCGTGGCGTCGCCCGGGATCCGCTTGACGCTGATCTGGCGTACGGCGCCGGAGTCCGGTGCGCCGGACAGGCTGTACTGGCGTGCCTGGCGGGCGCCGTCGGGGAGCTCGACGCGCACGGAGACGTACTGCCCGGGGCGGAAGGGCCGCACGGGGCCGCCGTCCGCCGGGCTCAGCCGGAAGGTGACGACGTCCTCGGTCTCCGTGACCCGCTCCACGACCCGCCACCCGCGCCACCCGCCGCCCGCGCTCTCCTCGTACAGCCGCCGCTCGATCGCGATCAGGGCGTTCGCCATCAGCCAGTAGACGTCGGTCCAGGCGGCCGCGACCTCGGGGGTGACGGCCTCGCCGAGGACCTCCGCGATCGCGGCGAACAGGTGCTCGTGGACGAGGGCGTACTGCTCGGGGGCGATGCCCAGGGAGGCGTGCTTGTGGGCGATGCGGGCGAGCATCGCGTCGGGGCGGCTGTCCGGGTGGTCGACGAGGTGGCCGGCGAAGGCGGCGATCGAACCGGCCAGGGCCTGGCGCTGGGTGCCGGCGGCCTGGTTGCCGCGGTTGAAGAGGTCCCGCAGCAGCTCGGGGTGAGCGGCGAAGAGGCGGGCGTAGAAGCGCTCGGTGATCTCGCCGATGGCCGCGCCCACGGCGGGGAGGGTGGCGCGGACGGTGGCTGCGGACTGCTCGGACAGCATCGGGGGTCTCCTCGGGGTCGCAGGGGCGCACGGGCGGCGCTCCCACCGCTGCGTACGGTAGTTAAACTTGCATCTGGGATGCAAATTTAGCAGGTGGAGATGAGACGGGGGAGGCCGGGCATTACGGATGTCAGTCCGAGCAGGCAAGATGGGCGGCAGAGCAGTACACCCGCCGGACGCGAGGCGTTCAGGCCCCGGTCGCCATGGCGATCATGGTCGGCAATGCGCACGAAATGGTGTTGTGGTGGGATGCTCAGGTGCCCGACCGCCTTTCCGTGGGACGGGAATCAGGCGGCCTGACCAGCAAGGATGGGGAAGCGGAAGATGGACAAGCAGCAGGAGTTCGTGCTCCGGACGTTGGAGGAGCGCGACATCCGGTTCGTACGCCTGTGGTTCACGGACGTGCTGGGCTTCCTCAAGTCCGTCGCCGTGGCCCCGGCCGAGCTCGAGCAGGCGTTCGACGAAGGGATCGGTTTCGACGGCTCCGCGATCGAGGGCTTCGCCCGGGTCTACGAGTCCGACATGATCGCCAAGCCGGATCCGTCCACCTTCCAGGTGCTGCCCTGGCGCGCCGAGGCCCCCGGCACCGCCCGCATGTTCTGCGACATCCTCATGCCGGACGGCTCCCCCTCCTTCGCGGACCCGCGCTACGTGCTCAAGCGCGCCCTCGCCAAGGCCTCCGACCTGGGCTTCACCTTCTACACCCACCCGGAGATCGAGTTCTTCCTGCTGAAGGACCGCCCGCTGGACGGCTCACGCCCCACGCCCGCCGACAACTCCGGCTACTTCGACCACACCCCGCAGAACGTGGGCATGGACTTCCGCCGCCAGGCGATCACCATGCTGGAGTCGATGGGCATCTCCGTCGAGTTCTCCCACCACGAGGGCGCCCCCGGCCAGCAGGAGATCGACCTGCGCTACGCCGACGCGCTGTCGACGGCCGACAACATCATGACGTTCCGCCTGGTCATGAAGCAGGTGGCACTGGAGCAGGGCGTCCAGGCGACCTTCATGCCGAAGCCGTTCTCCGAGCACCCCGGCTCCGGCATGCACACCCACCTCTCGCTCTTCGAGGGCGACCGCAACGCGTTCTACGAGTCCGGCGCGGAGTACCAGCTCTCCAAGGTCGGCCGCTCCTTCATCGCGGGCCTGCTGAAGCACGCCGCCGAGATCGCCGCCGTCACCAACCAGTGGGTCAACTCCTACAAGCGCATCTGGGGCGGCTCAGAGCGCACCGCCGGCGCCGGCGGCGAGGCCCCCTCGTACATCTGCTGGGGCCACAACAACCGCTCGGCCCTGGTCCGCGTCCCGATGTACAAGCCCGGCAAGACCGGCTCCGCCCGCATCGAGGTCCGCTCCCTCGACTCCGGCGCCAACCCCTACCTGGCGTACGCCATGCTGCTCGCCGCCGGCCTCAAGGGCGTCGAGGAGGGCTACGAACTCCCGCCGGGCGCCGAGGACGACGTCTGGGCCCTCTCCGACGCGGAGCGCCGCGCGATGGGCATCGAGCCCCTCCCGCAGAACCTCGGCGAGGCCCTGACCCTGATGGAGCGCAGCGACCTCGTCGCCGAGACCCTCGGCGAGCACGTCTTCGACTTCTTCCTCCGCAACAAGCGCCAGGAGTGGGAGGAGTACCGCAGCGAGGTCACCGCGTTCGAACTGCGGAAGAACCTGCCGGTGCTGTAGGGCTGCGCCGCCTCGCTGTAGGGGCGTGGGATTGCGGCGCGGGTCTGCGGGGGTGCTATCCGGCCCCCGCCAGGTCGGCCAGGACCTTGTGCAGGGGCTGCGTCGACCTGCGGCGGTACTCCTGGACGGCCCAGCCGTTGCCGTCCGGGTCCCTGAAGTACATGAAGGTGGCGCCGTCGTCCGGGGCGTACCGGACCGGTTCGGAGATCTCCAGGCCGCGTTCGAGGAGTTCCGCGTGGGCCGCCTTGATGTCGGTCACGCAGAGCTGGAGGCCCTGGTAGGAGCCGGGGGCCGGGCGGGGGCCCTCCATCGTCTCCCAGATCGTGTCGCCGAGCGCGATGGAGCAGCCCGACCCCGGGGGCGTCAGCTGGACGATCCGCATGCCGGGCATGACCTCCTGGTCGATGTCCACATGGAAGCCGACCCGGTCCCGGTAGAAGTCCCGGGACCGGTCGATGTCGCTCACGGGCAGCGGGATCACTTCGAGCGTGTACAGCATGCTGTTCCTCTCCGGTTACCGCCGGTCGTCGGACCGTCGGCGCGAACGGCTGGACGGCTCCCCCCACCGAAGCCCAGAACGCGGCGCGGCGCCACCGAGAGGACCGGGTTCCGGCGCAGTCGGTTCTCGACCGGCGCCCCCGCACCGGCAAGGACATCGGCCGGGATTCCGGCAAGGACCTGCCGTGGCCCGAATTCATCGGTTCCCGCTCCGGCGCCCGCGTCGGCCACTCCGGTTACGCTCGGGACAGTGCGACCTTGATCCGACGGGCCGTACGCAGGTGGTCCAAGGGTCCGACGGGAGGCCGGGATGATGGCGCCGGGGCGCAGGAGCAGTACCTTCACACGGCTGCTGCGGCACGGCTTCACGGATCCCTCGGCGGCCGAGCGGCTGTTGGACGGGCCCGAGCTGGCAGCGATGCGCAGCGATCCGTTCCTGTTGGAGGCGCTCGGCGCGACCGCCGATCCCGATCTCGCGCTGCACGGTTTCGTAAGGCTGGTGGAGGCGCAGCCCGGCCCCGCCGCGAGACGCGAACTACTGGACACCGTGATAGCGGCGAAGCCCCTGCGGGACCGGCTGCTGGGGGTGCTCGGGGCGTCCGCCGCGCTCGCCGACCATCTGGCCCGGCATCCGCGGGACTGGGAGGCACTGGTCACCTACGAGCCGCGGGATCTGCATCCCGGGGTTGAGGAGTTCGAGCGCGGGCTCGCCGGGGCGGACGATCCGGTGTCGCTGCGGGTCGCCTACCGGCGGTGTCTGCTGTCGATCGCGGCCCGGGACGTGTGCGGCACGACCGATGTGGCCGAGACCGCCGCCGAGCTGGCCGACCTTGCCACCGCCACCCTGCGGGCGGCGCTCGGCATCGCGCGCGCCGCCGCCCCCGACGACGCGGCCCTGTGCCGGCTCGCCGTCATCGCGATGGGCAAGTGCGGCGGACACGAGCTGAACTACGTGTCCGACGTGGACGTGATCTTCGTCGGGGAGGCCGTGGAGGGGGCCGACGAGGGGAAGGCCCTGCGGGCGGCCACCAAGCTCGCCTCGCACATGATGCGGATCTGCTCCGAGACCACGGTGGAGGGGTCGATCTGGCCCGTCGACGCCAATCTGCGGCCCGAGGGGCGCAACGGTCCGCTCGTGCGGACCCTCAGCAGTCATCTCGCCTACTACCAGCGGTGGGCCAAGACCTGGGAGTTCCAGGCCCTGCTCAAGGCCCGGCCGGTGGCGGGCGATCCGGCGCTGGGGGCCGACTACGTCGCCGCGGTCGAGCCGCTGGTGTGGAAGGCCGCCGAGCGGGAGAACTTCGTCGCCGACGTGCAGAAGATGCGCCGGAGGGTCGTCGAGAACATTCCGGCCGGTGAGATCGACCGGGAACTGAAGCTCGGGCCCGGCGGGCTGCGCGACGTCGAGTTCGCGGTGCAGCTGCTCCAGCTGGTGCACGGGCGGTCCGACGTCTCGCTCAGGAGCGGGACCACGCTGGACGCGCTGCAGGCGCTCGCCGCGGGCGGCTATGTGGGGCGCGTCGACGCGGTACAGCTCGACGACGCGTACCGGTTCCTGCGGTCCATGGAGCACTGCATCCAGCTGTACCGGCTGCGGCGGACCCATCTCGTGCCCGAGGGCGAGGACGATCTGCGGCGGATCGGACGGTCGCTCGGGCTGCGGGCCGATCCGGTCGCGGAGCTGAACCGGGAGTGGAAGCGGCACGCGGCCGTCGTACGGCGGCTGCACGAGAAGATCTTCTACCGCCCGCTGCTCGACGCGGTCGCCCAACTCTCCCCCACCCTCGAATTCGCTCGGGCGGGGGGACCCCCGTCCGGGGAGGCCCGGCTGAGCCTGGAGGCGGCTCGGGAGCGGCTGGTCGCGCTGGGGTACGCCGATCCGGCGTCCGCGCTGCGGCACCTGGAGGCGCTCACCTCGGGAGTCTCCCGCAAGGCCGCCATCCAGCGGACCCTGCTGCCCGTGCTGCTCGGCTGGTTCGCCGACTCCGCCGACCCGGACGCCGGACTGCTCAACTTCCGCAAGGTGTCGGACGCGTTGGGCAAGACCCCCTGGTATCTGCGGCTGCTCCGGGACGAGGGGGCCGCCGCCGAGAACCTCGCGCGGGTGCTGTCCGCGGGGCGGCTCGCTCCCGATCTGCTGTTGCGGGCTCCCGAGGCCGTCGCCCTGCTCGGTGACGGCGACGGCGACGGTGGCGGGCTGCGGATCCGCGAGCGGGCGCCCCTGGAGCAGGAGATCCTGGCCACGGTGGGGCGCGCGGAGAACGCGCAGCAGGCCGTCACCGCGGCCCGCGGAGTGCGCCGGCGCGAGCTCTTCCGTACGGCCGCCGGGGACATCGTCAGCTCGTACGGGACCGAGACCCGGCCGGCCGAGCCCGACCAGGGCGCGCTGGTGGACCGGGTGGGCGCCGCCGTGTCCGATCTGACGGCGGCCACCCTGGCCGGGACGCTCCGGGCCGTGGTGCGCGAGGGCTGGGGGGACACCCTGCCCACCCGGTTCGCCGTGATCGGCATGGGCCGGTTCGGGGGCCACGAGCTGGGCTACGGGTCGGACGCGGACGTGCTGTTCGTGCACGAACCCCGGGAGGGCGTGGACGAGCGGGAGGCCGGTGAGGCCGCGAACCGGGTCGTCTCCGAGATGCGACGGCTGTTGCAACTGCCCAGCGCCGACCCGCCGTTGCTGATCGACGCCGATCTGCGGCCCGAGGGGAAGTCCGGGCCGCTCGTACGGACGCTGAAGTCGTACGAGGCCTACTACCGGCGCTGGTCCCTGGGATGGGAGTCGCAGGCGCTGCTGCGGGCCGAACCGGTTGCCGGAGACGAGGAGTTGGGGCGACGGTTCATCAACCTCATCGATCCCCTGCGATACCCGGTGGAAGGGCTGGGGGAGGAGGCCGTACGGGAGATCCGGCGGCTCAAGGCCCGTATGGAGTCGGAGCGGTTGCCCCGGGGCGCCGATCCCAAGCTGCACACCAAGCTCGGGCCGGGCGGCTTGTCCGACGTGGAGTGGACCGTGCAGTTGCTGCAGTTGCGGCACGGGTGGGCGGAGCCAGGACTGCGCACCACCCGCACCAGGGAGGCGCTGGCGGCGGCCCGCGCGGCCGGGCTCATCTCGGCCGTGGACGCCGGGACACTCGACGAGGCCTGGGTGCTCGCCACCCGGGTGCGCAACGCCGTGATGCTGGTCCGGGGGCGGGCCGGGGACACGTTTCCCTCGGAGAGCCGTGAACTCACCGCTGTGGGACGGTACCTGGGGTACGGGCCCGGGCGGGTGGGGGAGCTGCTGGACGGGTACCGGCGAACGGCCAGGCGGGCGCGGGGAGTTGTGGATCAGCTGTTCTACGAGGGGTGACCACACCCCTGTCGCGGTCACCCCTCACCGGCCCCTGCCGTCCCCGTCAGGCGTCCTCCGCGGCGAGCGCCCTGCGCTTGTCCGCGAGGTAGCTCGCGACGGTCTTCCGGTCGGCCGCCGTCAACATGCGCCGCTCGACGGCTCGTTGCACGTCCCGGACGGCCTCGTCGAGACCGGTCTCGGCCTGGCACGCGGCGTCGGCGCTCGCCGTGCGGATCTCGTCGCGGCCGAGAGCGCGCAGCGCGTCCGGATCCTTCGCGGCCGCGGACAGCCGGGAGTCGATGGCCGCGCGCGGCGCCTGCAGGTCGGTCACCCGATGCCCCGCCTTCGTCATGCACGAGGCCCAGCGCCGCACGGCGGCCCGGTAGCCGGTGTCCTTCTCGACGGCGCCGATCACCTGGTTCGCCAACCCGGTGGCGACGGGAGCCACCGTGTTCCAGTCCGGCCCGTACGTGTCGGTACGCGCCTGCGCCACACAGCCGTCCGTGGAGTACTCGAGGCGGGTTCCGTCCGGCAGCGCGATGCTCACCCGGTGCTTCGACGTGCCGGTCAGGGCCCGCTGCCAGGCCGGCTCCCGGGATTCGGAGGCCGGACGGGGGGCGGACCGCAGATAGAGGTACTCGCCGACGATGCCGTACCCGTCCTGGGCAGCCTTCGCCGCGGTGAGCAGGCCGTACGGGTTGGTCTCCTCGCCGCGCGCGGACGCGGTCCGGGGCTGCACCGTGTAGCTCTGCCCCTTGGAGGTCATGCACGCGGCGACGGCACGCTCCTCGCGGTTGTACAGCCGTACGGCGTCGGCGTGGCTGAACGCCGTGGCCCCGGACAGCGGGCGGACGTCGAGCCCGGAGGGCCCGCGGCCGGGCTCCCCCTGGGGGGAGCAACCGACCGCTGCCGACACCAGGATCACCGCGAGGAGTGTCCGCCGCGCCGTGGATACGTTCACACGCACCAGTCGTTCGAGGCGACGTTGTGCCACCACACCGTGTTCGCCAGGGAGCCGTTGTAGTAGCCCCGGGCGAGCACGTAGCTGGAGCCCGTGTAGCCCAGGCCCGAGTAGATGCGGACGTTGCAGCTGTTGCCGTTGTTGTACAGCGACTCGGCGTTGTTGAACTTGTTGTACTGGAGCAGGTTCGAGTTGTCGGCGTAGACCACGCCGGGGTCGCCCGAGCCGTTGACGCCGAGGTAGGCGCACAGCGCCCCGGAGGGACAGTCGGACAACGCCGCGTTCGCCGGGCCGGCCGTGGCGAGTGCGCCGGTGGCGACCAGGGCGATGCTCCCGACGGCCATGCCGGTCCTGGCGAGAATCCGCTTCATGCTCAAGGTTTCCTCCATCGATCAGGTCCACGCCCCGGTGGGGCGGGTTGCCATGCACACGCTGTGCCAGGGATCTTGTCGAAACCTTGCGGTGCTGTTCAGCGGGGGTCGCAGGGGTCCGTCCGCGGGGTTCGCGAGTGGTTCATCAGGCCCTCGGGGGTCCCCGTCGAACACGCCCGGCGGGCCGACTCCCGCCGCCTTCGGCCCGAACCCGGTGGAGGCCCCGGCGGACGAAGCGGCGCGGGCACCCGCCCGAGGGGAGGACCGGCGTCAGCCCTTGGTCGGCAGCAGAGAGGCGCCGCCCGCCCGTCTCGCGGGCACCCTCCGTGGCAGCGCGTACGGCAGGCTGCCGTACCAGAGGCGGGCCACGGTGAAGCCGAAGGCGAGGCAGAGGAGGCCGCCCACGGCGTCCAGCCAGAAGTGGTTGGCCGTGGCGACGATGACCACCAGGGTCGCCACCGGGTAGAGCAGCCCCAGGACGCGCACCCAGGGCAGCCGCGCCAGCGCGAAGATCGTCAGGCCGCACCACACGGACCAGCCGATGTGCATGGACGGCATCGCGGCGTACTGGTTCGACATGTGCTTGAGGTCGCCGGAGGCCATCGAGCCCCAGGTCTGGTGGACCGCGACCGTGTCGACGAAGTCACCGCCCCGCATCAGGCGCGGGGGCGCCAGCGGGTAGAGGTAGTAGCCGACGAGGGCCACCGCCGTGGTCGCGAAAAGCACCAGACGGGTGGCGGCGTACCGGCCCGGATGACTGCGGTAGAGCCACACCAGGACACCCAGGGTGACGATGAAGTGGAGCGTCGCGTAGTAGTAGTTCATGCCCACGACGAGCCAGGTCACCGAGTTCACGGCGTGGTTGGTGTACTCCTCGAAGGCGATCCCCAGCCCGTGTTCGGACCGCCAGATCCAGTCCGCGTTGCGCAGCGCCGCGGAGCGCTGCTCCGGGACCGCGTTGCGGATCAGTGAGTACGTCCAGTAGCTCACCGCGATGAGGAGGACCTCGAACCAGAGGCGGGGACGGCGCGGGGTGCGCAGCCGGGCGAGCGGGCGCCCGGGCTCCTCAGCCGTGACGGGCTGTGGAGCGGCCTGGTCACGGCCTTCCAGCGGCGTCACGGTCGATTCACCCATAGACACAAAGTCTGCCAGAAAAGCCCTCTCGGCCCGATCATCCTCCGGTCGGGTCCGACCCGCATGTCCTACGGCGCACAGACTCCATCGTCTCCTACCGCCGCAGTGGAGGAAACCCCTGTTTCTCCACCCTGGGGATGATTCCGGCCCAAGGGCTGTCCCGTAATCCCCGGCGGGCGCGCGACGACAGCTACGGCACCTCGCCGCGTTGTCGGAACATCCGCATACATCCAGTATGCGGATGC